>CAMLFF010000393.1 GCA_946479185.1 uncultured Sphingobium sp. | reverse complement strand
CGGTAGATATTGTCGTTCGGTCCCAGAACATAACCGTCATTATCGTAAGCATAGCCTGGGCCGCGCCCGCCGGTATCCGTGCAAGCCGCCAGTGGAATAGCTGCTGCGACGGCGATTAGAGCGACGCGATATTGTGCGATTGTCATGATTGTTCCTTTCCGAACTCTCCTACCTGCGCCAACGATTGAGAAGCCTGCAGAGTTCCCTTACGCATCGGCGCGCCCGCACATCGCCCATGTAACGTTCGAACGCAGGTGTGGCGCAATATATCGAATCTTTGACGCAACACGCCCTAGATTTGCCCGCCGCAAAGGGTGGTAATGTGTCCACTGGCAACAGCATTGTCGCGGCGCGAGACGGGGTCATGAACCGCTGCTCTACCCGATCAGGCTGATGCATTGAGGGAGGCGCGGTCTGCCGTGAGGCGGAGCGCAAAGAGCATCAAGGGGACACGCCATGAGCGCTTCGACAAAGATCGATTTCATCTATCTGTCCGAACAGGACATGATCAAGGCAGGCGTCACCGACATGCCAGCGTGCGTGGATACCATGGAGGAGATGTTCGGCCTCCTTTATCATGGCGACTATCGCATGGCGGGCCCGAATAGTGACTCGCATGGCGCCATGGTGACCTTCCCCGAGCACTCGCCATTCCCTGACATGCCCAAGCCCACTGCCGATCGCCGCTTCATGGCGATGCCCGCTTATCTTGGCGGACGCTTCCGCACGGCGGGCATGAAATGGTATGGCTCGAATGTCGCGAACCGCGAAATCGGCCTGCCGCGCTCGATCCTGACCTTCGTCCTCAACGATGCCGATACGTCTGCCCCGCTGGCCTTCATGTCGGCGAACCTCCTGTCCGCCTATCGCACAGGCGCTATCCCTGGCGTCGGTGCGCGTCACCTTGCGCGCAAGGATTCGAAAGTGGTCGGGCTCGTGGGACCGGGCGTGATGGGCAAGACGACGCTGATGGCGCTCATGGCGGTTTGTCCCCAGATCGATACGATCAGGATCAAGGCACGCGGGCAGGCAAGTCTCGACAGCTTCCTCTCCTGGATGGCTGAAGACTTCCCGCAGATCGTCAATGCCGAGGTGGTGGACACCGTCGAAGCGGTCGTGCGCGATGCCGATATCGTGACCTACTGCAATTCCGGTGCGACCGGTGATCCGTCCCAATATCCCATGGTCAAGCGCGCGTGGGTGAAGCCGGGCGCATTCCTTGTGATGCCCGCCAGCTGCCAGATGGACGAGGAGATGGAGCGCGCGGACATCCGGAAGGTCGTGGACAATACCGGCCTTTACGAATGCTGGTTCGAGGAATTGCCCAAACCCGCGCACGTCCATGTGCCCCTCATTGGCGTCCGCTTTCTGGACATGATCGCAGAGGGCAAGATGACCAAGGATCAGCTTGAGGATCTTGGCAAGATCGTCGCTGGCGAAGCACCCGGACGGACGAGCGATGACGAGATCATCATCATGTCCGTCGGCGGCATGCCCGTGGAAGATGTCGCATGGGGCACGGTCATCTATCGCAATGCGATCGAGCGGGGGATCGGTGTGTCGCTGAACCTGTGGGACGTTCCCGTCCTGCGCTGACCTCTGACATCTCATTCAATTACGCCCGCGCGGAGGCCGCATGACCAAGCTCATCAAACTCAAGACCGGCAGCAAATATGAGGAAATCGGCAGCTATTCGCGCGTTGTCGCCGTGGGTGACTGGATCTTCGTGTCGAACACCGCTGGCCGCAATCCCGAGACACAGGAAATCCCTGAGGACGTGGCAGAGCAAACCCATCAGGTATTTGCCAATATCGAGCGGGCGCTGGCATCGGTGGGCGCAAGCCTGTCCGATGTCGTCATGTCGCGGGTGTTCATTCAGGAGCCTTCGGACACGATGGCTGTGATGACCATTGTGGGCGAGACGTTTCGTGGGATCGATCCGGCAAGCACGGTCACATGCCCTCCGCTCGGCTCCACCGTTTATAAGGTCGAGATCGAAGTGACGGCCTTCCGCGGTGCCGGGCAGGCGGAAACCGAGCGGCGCGTGCAGGCTCTCTAGCGCCTCCTTTTTCTCACCCCTATTCAGGAAGATCATCGTGGCCCCACAGATCGCACCCGTCCAGACCAGCGCGCAGCTTCCGCAAAGCACGAGCGTGGTGATCATCGGTGGCGGCATTGTCGGGCTGATGGCAGCGCTCAGCCTGAGCGAGCGGGGCGTGCCCGTGGTTGTTCTGGAAAAGGGGCGCCTCGCTGGCGAGCAATCCTCGCGCAATCTTGGCTGGGTGCGCAAGACAAGCCGGGCCGCAGCCGATGTGCCGATGGCGACCGTCTCGGATCGGCTCTGGGCGGGCCTTGCCGAGCGCGTGGGTGCTGACCCTGGCTACAGGCAGTCGGGCATCATGTTCCTCGGCGCGTCCGAGAGCGAAATGGCCGGGCATGAAGCCTGGAAGAAATCGGTCGATCATCTTGCGCTGGATTCACGCCTGCTGAGCAAGCGCGAGCTC
>CAMLFF010000392.1 GCA_946479185.1 uncultured Sphingobium sp. | reverse complement strand
GGAGCATCCGGCATGACTGAGCCATCCTCATCCCCCGTGCTGCGCCGCGCTCGCGCCGATGATGTCGCCGCTCTCGCCGCGCTCAAGCTGACCTGCTTTCGCGAGGCGTTTCTGGAGGATTTCGCCATCCCCTACCCGCCCGCCGACCTCGCGATCTTCGAGCTGGGCTGTTACGGCGAGGCGAAAGTTTCGCAGGAGCTTGCCGACTCCACCCACGCCACTTGGGTCTATGAGGCGGCCGACGGCAGCTTGCTGGCCTATGCCCATGCCGGACCGTGCAAAATGCCTCACCCCGACGCCACGCCCGAGTCCGGTGAACTCTACCAACTTTACGTCCGCCGCGCGGCGCAAGGCATGGGCTTCGGCAAGGCGCTGCTGACCACGTCACTGGATTGGCTCGCTCAGCACTTCTCCAACGGAACATGGATTGGCGTATGGTCCGGAAACGCCCGCGCGCAGGCGATTTATGCAGCAGCGGGTTTTCGCAAGGTCGGCGATTACACCTTCTACGTGGGCAATCATCGCGATGCCGAGTTCATCTTGCGACGAGATTAATCACATCGGCGCATTGGCCGCACAGCGGGTCGCAATCCGTCTGCGCTGTTAAGGAGATGTTGGGGGTAACCTTGGGATGCTCGGCTTTCGAACAACCCATTAGCGCCCGCACGCCCAACAGCGCGCGCGCACGACTGTGAAGGCCCTGCATGTCCTCTCTGTCCCGATCGCGCCCTGCTTCCCAGCCTCCCATGTCCAAGCGGTGGCTCAACCTGGCGGTCAGCCTCCTGCCCCTCGCACTTGCGGCCTGCGGCGGCGATAGCGGATCAGGCAGTTCGGGTGGCTCTGTCACCGTTCCGGTCCAGACCCCGACGCCCACACCCGGCCCGACGCCAAGCCCCTCGCCTACACCCACACCGACGCCGGTCCCCACGCCGCCCACGGCCACCTCCACAGCGACAAGCTGGGCCACCGTCGCCAATCTTTACGACACACAGCCCAACCGCAGTTCATGCGCGGCAGGCACGCTCAAGGCGAATGTGCAGGCGGACATGCTCGCCTTCGTCAATTATGTGCGCGCGCTTCATGGCCTTCCGGCGGTCACTTATTATGCTGGTGGCAATCAGTCCGTGCAGGAATCATCGTTGATGCAGGCCGCGGCGAACACGCTCAATCACACGCCACCCACGAGCTGGGACTGCTACACCACCGCTGGCTTCAATGCGGCGAAGTCGTCTAACCTGATCGGCGGTTGGGGTACCGGGCTTGGCTGGTCCAGCGAAAGCGATTTGCTTGCGGGCTGGATGACGGAGCGCAACAGCGCCTCCATCGGCCATCGCCGCTGGCTGCTCGATCCATTCCTGGGTCAGATCAGCTATGGCCGCGTCGCCTATGTGAATAGTGGCGGCTCACGTGCCGATGCAGCGACGATGAAGGTGTTCGATTTCCCGAGCAATCCCACAGTCGCGCCATCGAGCATCCCGAACTATGTCGCTTATCCTCAAGGCAATTATCCCGCGAAATATTTTGGCGCCGGAGACATTCTCTCCTTCTCGGTGGTTGCCAATAAATCAGGCCGCTTTGGCAATGGCAGCGTGAGCTTCGCCAATGCCACTATTACCGTTCAGGCTGGCAGCACGAGCCTGCCCGTCACCGGGGTGGCGCCAGATAATTTTAATTACGGCCTGCCCAACAATATCGAATGGCGCGTCACTGGCCTGCAGAACAACACCGATTACACCGTGACGATTAGCGGCGTAACCGGCGCACCTCAGACAAGCTATACGTACAACTTCAAGATCGTCAGCTGATCAGGCGTCCATAAGCGTCGGGAAAAACGCTTCATGCGTCGAGCGAAGGTCCGCGAGTGACACCGTATGGTCGCTCTCGGGCAGCTCGAAGATGACGCGATTGGCAATCGTGCGGCCCAGCCGCGCGACGGTCACGCCCTTGAGCTCTGCGTGGGAGAGCAGCTCGACCAGAGCGGCATCGCGCACGGTCACGACATAGAGCCCCTGATCCTCGGCGAAATAGGCTTCCGCCGCGGTGCCCTCGAACGGCTGATCGAGGATCGCGCCAATGCCGCTCGCCAGCGCCATTTCCGCGACCGCGACAGCAACGCCGCCATCGGACACATCGTGGCAAGCCGTGATCGCGCCGCAGCGGATCGCATCGCGCACAAAGTCACCCGTGCGGCGCTCGGCGATGAGATCAACTGCAGGCGGTGGCCCGGCATCCTTGCCCTCAAGGCCGTGCATTTCGCGCAGCCAGAGCGACTGACCCAGCGAACCACTACGCTCACCGATCAGGAAGATGATGTCGCCGGTATCCTTGAAGGCAATCGTGCACATCCGGTCGATATCCGGCAGCAGGCCCACGCCGCCAATGGCTGGCGTTGGCAGGATGGCGCTGCCGCCACCGGTTGCCTTGGACTCGTTGTAGAGGCTGACATTGCCCGAGACGATGGGGAAATCCAGCGCCGTGCAGGCCGCTGCCATGCCCTCGATCGCGCC
>CAMLFF010000391.1 GCA_946479185.1 uncultured Sphingobium sp. | reverse complement strand
CAGCCGGTCGTGTCGGAGGTCGGCGCCTGCGCCATCATGCCGGTGAGGTCGAGCGGGTCCGATGCTTCCGGCGGCTGGGTTGGCAATAAGCGTCCAGCGAGTGCGATGCCGACCAAACCGAGCGGAATATTGATCAAGAACACCCAATGCCAAGAGGCATATTCGACGATGAAGCCACCGAGCGGCGGTGCGATCGCCGGCGCAAGTAGCGCGGGCCACGTTAGAATGGCAATGGCATGGACGAGCTGTTCCTTGGGCAGATCGCGCAGGATCAGCAGCCGACCGACCGGTATCATCATTGCGCCCGCTACGCCCTGGACTGCGCGCGCAGCCATCAGCATTGCCAGGCTGTCACTCAGCGCACAAACGAACGAGGACAATGTGAACAGCCCGAGCGCGGCCGTGAACAAACGCCGCGCGCCTATGCGGCTTGCAAGCCAGCCCGAAGCAGGGATGCATATAGCGACTGCAACAAGATAGGCCGTCATCGCGACTTGCATGCGCACAGGGGCGACGCCGAAATCGCGAGCCATGCTCGGTAGAGCATTGGCCAAGATCGTGCCGTCCAGCATTTCCATGAACAGGCTGGCGCCAACGAGCATCGCCGCTCCTTTCGGGAGCGGCGATGGTGTTGATACTGTCTTCTGGGGTGAGGTGAGTTCGACCGTCACGCAGAGGTGTTGGCGCCTTTGCGCTCAGTCCATTGAGCGTCATAGCGTTTGACAAGCCAGGCGTTGAACTCGCGTTGCGCTTGCTCCTGCCAAGAGTAGCGACCTCGCGCAGCATAACGTGAACGCAGGCCAATGGGAATCAGCCCATCGACATGCACGTCCTGCTCGGCAATCTCTGCGGACGTGGCCAGGTTGATCTTCAGGCGCTCAGCGAAGAGCGGCTGCTTGCTTGCACCAGGCGCGGCCATCCAGCCCCGCTTCGCTGTGATCGTATCATGCGTGTTGGCGTGAAGGATGATGAAGGCAACCAGATCGCTCCGGATGATGAGCGAGAGTGAGGGCGGCACGTTCGCGAAGAGCAGCCTGTTGCGGTCCTCCTCGGTCAGGCCGGGAAAAGTGGGCAGCAACGCCTTCAGCGTCGGGTTGAAACTCGCATCAGCGTGGATCGTGCCATTGTAGCGGTAATAGCCCGCAGTATTCTCCGGCAGATCCTGAGGGAAAATGCAGAGCTCGGACGGCGCGATGTCATGCACCGGGCCGGCATGGAGTCTGTTGGCATGATAGCCATCATTGTTGTTCTCGAACATGACCTTCCAGTTCCATGGGAAGGTGGTTTCCTCGAGGTCCATCGATGTGTCGGCGTTGGCCAGGTCGTAGGGCTTGAGGACTTCGGTCACCTTTTCCAGGCGCGGAGCCAACGGCTCAGCGTCAGGATCGAAATTGATGAAAATGAAACCCAGCCAGTTCTCGACCTTGAACTGAGGTAATTTGATCTTGCTCTTGTCGAAATTGCAGGCGCGCTCCATTGCCGGAGCCCCGATCAGCTGGCCGTCAAGGCCGTAGGCCCAGTGGTGATAAGGGCAAAGGAAAGCGCGTGTGTTGCCGTGACCCTCAGCGACGAGCATCGCGCGGTGCTGGCACACTGTGGACATCGCCCGGACTACCCCGTCACGGCCCTGAGCGATGACGATCGGCTCGCCCATGTGCATCAACGTGAAATAGTCTCCGGGCTTGGACACCCACTCCTGGCGACCGACACACAGCCATTCGCGCGCAAAGATCGCATCCTTCTCAAACTCAAAGAATTGTGGATCGGTATAGCAGGCAGGTGGCAGCATATCGGCCTCGTCCACCGGCAAAGTTGAGCTTTTCATGCTTTCGAAGAAGCTGTCCGTCATCACATTCGACATCATTGAAATCCCTGAATTCCTGTCACTATCGGAGGTGTCTCCGGCCACCGCTCACCTGCTCTTGGGCAAATTGCCTGCATGCGGCGAATCCAGCACCCATTATCCGGGATTCGCTGCTGGAAGGATATGGACGGCGACGCCGGATAACTTGTCACGGACGGGAACCATGACCGGTTTGCCGACATCGCCGTCTCTCGCATTAGAACTGCGCGGCGACGCGCAGACGGAACGAGCGTCCGATGCCCGGCAGGGCTGCGACCTCGCTGTAAGCGTCCTGACCGAGATAGAAGTAGGACTTGTCGGTAAGGTTCTCGACTGAGAGGTCGAACGTGTAGCGGCTGATCGAATAGCTCAGAGATGCCCGGGCGGTGATGTAGTCGGGCACGACAACTGCGCCCGGCGCGATCCCGCTCGTCTCACCGACATAGGTTGCCCCTGCGGTCGCCTTGAGCCCGAATGGGAACTTATAAGTTCCGAAGAGGCTGAGCGTTTCCTTGGGCAGGATCGTATCAATGTACGACCCCGTCGCCCCGGTGAAGCTTGCGGTGGATGCGGTCCACTCGGCGGCGTAGATATCCTGGCCGGGGCGTCCGAGCTGCGCGCTGTTCATGAGGATTGTAGACCCGCCGATCCGCTTGGTTTCCTGGATCGCGCCAACGGCCAGCAAGCTGAACTC
>CAMLFF010000390.1 GCA_946479185.1 uncultured Sphingobium sp. | reverse complement strand
CCGCGATCACCGAGCCTTGAGCGGCAGCCGGAGCAGCCACGCCGAACACGCCGGTGGATTCTACGGTGCCGGAATCGCTCCAGACAACCGCGCCATCGGCTTGGCCGAGCGCGAAGAGCTGATTGTCCTGGCTCATCACGTAGACATTGCCGTTGGAAAGGGTCGGCGCGCCGCGCAGAGGCCCGCCGGGGCGCACTTTCCAGACGACAGCGCCATCTGCCGCGTTTAGCGCTGCCACGTCGCCCATGCCGGTCGTGGCGTAGAGCCGCTCGCCATCGATGCTGACGCCGCCACCGAACTGAACCTTGGTCTGCGCGTCGGCTGATTTGATGCTGGCAGTCCAAAGCTTCGCGCCGGACTTTGCGTCAAAGGCGTGGACCGTCGCTTCGGTATCGATCGCGTAGAGCTTGCCTGCCGAGACGACCGGCGCCGATGCCAGACGCGCGCGTGAGCTGCCGCCTGCAATCGAGGCAGTCCAGACCTGCTGCGTGCCAGCACCAAGCGCGGTATGGCCCAGCGACTTAGATGCGTTGCCGCCCGATTGGGTCCAGTCAGTGTTGAGAACTGGAGCAGGGACGGTCACGGGCATCGAGGCGAGAGCCGGATCGGCCTCAAGCACTTCGGTGCCGCTCAGGATCGATGAGCGATCGCCATGAACCGGCGTCTTTGGTCCGCCGCCCTTGCCGCCGATGATGCCGCAGCCGCTCAGCGCCAGCGCTGCTGGAAGGACCAGCCAGCCCGAACGCAGGCTGGAGCTCAGGCTAAGGCCCGTGGATGTGAATGTCCTCATCCTGCTTTTCTTCTCTTCCATCTTATTGTGCCGCATTGCTGGCATTTTGAGCTGTGTTGGCCGGACCAGCCGTGGCCGGGCGTATCGCGGAGGCCGGGGCCATCATGGCAGGCGCGGTCGTGGTTGGCGCAGGGAGCGATCCGAGCATACTTGCCATCTGGCCAGCGCGCAGCTTGATCGATTCCGGGACGGTGGTGTCAGCAGCGATGGCGGCGAAGATTCTGCCTGCCTGATCGCGCTGATTGAGCTTGAGATGGGCAATGCCCGTAAGTTCGCCCGCGCTGCCGAACCATGGATTGCCCGCTACCGCCAAAGGCTTGAGCGCGGAAATCGCATCCTGCGGCTTCATCGTGTCGAAGCCTAGCGCAACCTTGCGGAGCAGGGCTGCATCCTTGGCTGGGGCGAGCGCTTCTGGATCTGCGATGATGGCGTCATAGGTCGCGATGGCGGTCTTGCTGTCACCCTTGCCTGCGGCGATGGCGGCTTTCACCAGCTCTGCCTGCGCGCGATATCCGGGGCCAGCCTCGGCCAACAGCTTGTCATACACTGGCTGATCGAGCGTAGCGCGCTGCGCGGCGGTGAGAAGGCTCGCGAACTGAACGCTATTCTCTTCCGCCACCTTGGTTTGGTGATGCTGCCAATAGAGCCAGCCACCGAAGGCCGCGAGGCCCAGAACGACCACGCCGATGATGATGCGACCATAATTCTCCCAGATCGACAGCATGTCGTCCTGACGGACGGCTTCATCAATCTCGCGGAGCAGGGCGTCGTTTTGAGTTGGCGTAATGGCCAAATCTATTCTCCAGTCGGGCGGGGCGTAAATGCAGGATTTGTGGCGACGGACCTTAGCCGGGGCTGAACCCCAAGCAAATCACTTTTTAGCCCCATAGATTTGGTCGGCGGTCGGGAAGCTGCGAGCGCGCACTTCTGCGGCATAATCGGCAGCGGCCTGGCTGATGGTAGAGGCGACATCGGCATAGCGCTTCACGAAGCGCGGCGTGCGCTCGAACATGCCGAGCAGATCGTCCGTCACCAGAACCTGGCCATCGCAGGCAGCGGAAGCACCGATGCCGATTGTGGGGCAGGGCACGGCTGCGGTGATTTTGGCAGCGAGCGGCTCGACGACGCCCTCGATCACCATCGCAAAACAGCCAGCAGCAGCGACAGCGCGGGCGTCTTCGATGATCTTGGTCGCTTCGGCCTCGTCGCGACCGCGCGGACCATAGCCACCCAGCGCGTTCACGGCTTGGGGCGTCAGGCCAATATGCGCGCAGACGGGTATCCCGCGTGCGGAGAGAAATGCAATGGTCTCAGCCATTGCAATGCCGCCCTCCAGCTTCACGCCTGCCGCCCCCGTTTCCTTGAGAAGATAGGCCGCGCTCTCAAAAGCCTGCTCAGGCGAGCCTTCATAGCTGCCGAACGGCATGTCGATGATCACGACGCTATGATAGCTTCCCCGCACGACGGCGGCGCCGTGAGCGGCCATCATGTCGAGCGTGACGGGGACGCTGGAGGGCAGGCCGTAAATGACTTGCCCCAGTGAATCGCCAACGAGCAGCAGATCGCAATGGGCGTCGAGCAATTGGGCTTGCCGGGCGGTGTAGGCGGTCAACGACACGATTGGCTCAGCCGTCACCCCATCGACCTTACGCGCGCGCAGGCCGGGGATGGTGAGGCGGCGTAGAGGCGCGGGCGTAGGGTTCGCCCGGCTCGTGCCAGTATCGAGCGTGTAGGTGGTGGACATGAGCGCCCTTTAGCCGATGGCGCAGC
>CAMLFF010000389.1 GCA_946479185.1 uncultured Sphingobium sp. | reverse complement strand
ACACCGTTTTTGACCGCCTTGGCCTCAAGCGGTCGCACCCGGCGCTGCTTGTTGAGCATGCATTCGGATGAAGCGATGATGATCTTGGGGCCTTCCTCCTTGGTGGTGAGGGCCTCGGTCAGCACGCGCTTCATCTTGCCCACATCATAAGTGCGGTCGACCTCACGCACCCACGTCGCGCCGATGCCGCGCACAGCTTTTTCGATCGGGTTGTTGGTCTTGCGTGTCTTGTTGGGGGCGCGGGACGAGAGAATGTCCTGCCCGCCAGTGGCTGACGAATAGAAATTGTCCACGATCAGGAACACGCCGTCATGCTTGTTGTACACGGCATTGCCGATGCCGCTGGTCAGCCCATTATGCCAAAAGCCACCATCACCCATCACGGCAATGGAGCGCTTGCCCGTGCTGCGGCTGAAGGCGGATGCCGACGCTGCACCCAAGCCAAAGCCCATCGTCGTGTTGCCGATGTTGAAGGGCGGCAAAATGGAGAAGAGGTGGCAGCCAATGTCGGCAGAGACATGATGCTCGCCCAACTCCTCCTGCACCATCTTCATCGCGGCGAAAATCGGCCGCTCCGGGCAGCCCGTGCAGAGCCCCGGCGGACGGGATGGAACGACGGATTTGAGATGTTCGACAGGGGCGAGGGCCAAGACGGGGCGGGCATCGGGGCGGGGCTGGCGATTGCCGAGCGCGCGCGGATCATTCGCCTCGAAAAAAGCCTCGAACCCGCCGAGCAGGGCTTCGACCGAATAGTCGCCAGCCATTGGCAGCACATCCTTGCCATGCACCCGCGCAGCCACATTGCAGCGGCGCAGCACGGTGTTGAGGGCCTGCTCCAGATATTCGGGCTGGCCTTCCTCGACCATCAGCACCGCATCCTTGTCACGCGAGAACGCCTCAATCTCGCTGTCGATCAGCGGATAGGTGACGTTGAGCACATAGAGCGGAACCTTGGTGTTGCCATAAGCGTCGGACAGGCCAAGATACTGCAAGGCACGGATGACATTATTGTACATGCCGCCCTGCAGGATGATGCCGACCTTACCCTCATCCGGGCCGAAAAACTCGTTGAGCTTATGCTCGCGGATGAAGTTGATCGCCGCGGGCATGCGGTGGCGGATCTTCTCCTGCTCATGCTCATAAGCCGCAGGTGGCAGCACGATCCGCCCCAGGTCACGACGCGGCGTGTTGAGGGCATCGTCCAGCGTAAAGGCCGGGCGGACATTATCCTTGCACACGAAGCTGCCATGCATGTGGCAGGTCCGCACGCGCACTTCGAGCATCACCGGCGTGTTGGATGCTTCGGAGAGCTGGAAGCCCTTTTCGATGAAATCGACGATCTGGCCGTGATCGGGTCGCGGATCGAGCAGCCACATTTGGGATTTCATCGCGAAGGCATGGGTGCGCTCCTGCATGATCGAGGAGCCTTCGCCATAATCCTCACCGATGATGACCATCGCGCCGCCGGTCACGCCGCCAGAAGCAAGGTTGGCCAGCGCGTCCGACGCGACATTGGTGCCGACCGTGGATTTCCACGCCACCGCGCCACGCAGCGGATACATGACGGAAGCCGAGAGCATGGCCGCAGCCGTCGCCTCGCTTGCGGAACTTTGGAAGTTGACGCCGAGCTCACCCAATATGTCCTGCGCGTCGGAGAGAACGTCCATCAGGTGGGAGATCGGCGATCCCTGATAGCCGCCGACATAGGAGACGCCTGCCTGCAACAGGCCTTTGGTGATCGCCAATATGGCCTCACCCTTGAAGACCTCTCCTTCACCGAGGCGAAGATGCTCCACTTCTTTGGCGAAGGACCGCTCAGCCATGACATTTCCCCTATAATCTATGCATGTGCATATATTTAAGGGTAAAGTGAGTCAATCCGCAGAATGGTCAGCCCGGCAGCAGATCGATCCGCTGGGCGTTCATGGAAAATCCCGGCATGTAACGGCGCATGATTTCTGTTTCGATCAGGGTTTTCTCGCTGGCATCGCGCGCCTTGCTCATCTCCGCTTCCACAAGCGCTTCATCCCGCCCGAATTCGCGAAGGCCAGCAAGGTCTGCCCACACGAGCCAGAAGGATTTGCCATCCGGCGCCAGCCAGCCCGGTGCGATTTGCGGCGCATAGGCGCGGGTGGCTGCTTTGCCATCGGGCAGCCAGGCTTTGTCCTCATGGATCTGGCGCCACGGGCCCCAGGGATGATCCGCCACCCACAGGCCGAAATAGCTTGGCTTGCCAAACGCCGTGCCGTCCGGCGCGCAACCGATCCCCGCGCTGGCCATCATATAGAGTCCCAGCGACGCGTTCCAAACCACGCTCGGCAGCCAGGATTCGACCACCAGATCACCGGGGAACAGATTGGCGCTGTTCACCCAACCGAGGGGAAAGCTGTGGATCGGCCGGCGGTCTGCAATGTCAGCAGACCATTGCGCCAAACCGCCGCGCTTGCGCCCGGCGAAGAAGCGATAGGCACTGCGATCCAGCAGGCGATCCTTCTCGACACGGAACAGCATGAGCTGGTTCATCAGCCCATCGACGCTGCCGTTGAGGCCATACCCATAAA
>CAMLFF010000388.1 GCA_946479185.1 uncultured Sphingobium sp. | reverse complement strand
AGCATGCCGCCGGGGAAGATGAAGCGCTGGATGAAATCCGGGGTGTTGCGGTACGCGTCGAACTGCGCGTCGTCGATGGTGATGACCTGCACCACTGCCACGCCGTCATCGGCGAGCCTGTCGCGCAGCGTGTCGAAGTACACCGGCCAGTAGCGCTCGCCCACGGCTTCGAGCGCGTTGAAATCATCTGCGCCGCTCATCCGCAGCAGCCGCTGATCGAAGAAGCTTTGCGTATTGGAGAGCACGATCTGGCCATAAGCGTCATGCTGGATCTGCTCGGCGGCCTGATTGCCCACCCGCACTGGCCCCATGCCGCGATAGCCGGAGAGCCCCTCGGCGATCCACTCGGTCAGCCTCGCTTCACCGCCCACGCCATAGAGCGGCTGGATGTGGCCGCCCTTGGCGTTGTCCACAATGTTGCGCAGATATTCGAGATAGCTTTCCAGCACATCGAGCGCGCCAAGCCGGTTGAGCGCTTGCACGGTGTAATAGGCATCGCGAATCCAGCAGTAACGATAATCCCAGTTGCGCCCGCTGTCGGAATGCTCCGGGATAGAGGTGGTGAGCGCCGCCACAATGGCCCCGGTCTCCTCATGCTGGCACAGCTTGAGCGTGATGGCGGCGCGGATGACGGCATCCTGCCATTCCACTGGCGTCGCGAGACCGCGCACCCAGCTCTGCCATTCGCGCACTGTGCGATCGAGCATCGTCTCCAGCGAAATGCGCAGATCGTCCGTGAAGCTTTCATCCGGGCCGAGGAAGAAGTGCAGGGGGCGCTCGACGCGGAATAGGCGCTCATCCTCGATCCAGCCGACGGGCGCGGTCGTTGTGAGGCGCAGCGTCATTTCATCGAGCAGATAGCGGATATGGTTGGTGCCGCGCGTCCGAGCTGGATCTTTGGATCCCCAATCGCGCGAGGGGCGCAGGCGCACGCGAATGCGGGGACTGCCCTCTACGGGGCGCACGATGCGCGCAAAAGCGACGGGGCGGAACATGCGGCCCATCCGCGAGAAGCGCGGCGCAAAGTCGATCACCTCGATTGCGTTGCCTGCGCCATCGCGGTGGCGCGTCACCAGCACAGGCGTGTTGCGCATGTAGCTTTGCGTGGTCTCCACGCAGCCTTCCAAATCGATCTCCCAAAAACCACGCGCGCCCGGCGCGGCACGGGCAGCATCATCGAGCAGGGAGGAGAAGGCAGGGTCGCCATCCACGCGCGGCACGCAACCCCACACGAAGCGCCCCGCGCGATCCACCAGCGCAGAAACCTGGCAATTGCCGATGGGCCACAGGTCGAGTGTCGCAGTCATGCCAGAAAGCCTTTCAGCCAGTTATGAACAGCCGCCGGATCGGGCAGGCGATAGAGCGCGGCGGTTGGCCGTTGCTTGCCGACCAGCACGCCAGCGCCCTGATATTCCCGCGCGGCGATGAAGCCCGCTTCGTCGGTATCGTCATCGCCTATAAACAGCGGGCGGGTGCGCGACATTTCTGCGCGCGCCATCATCATGTGAACGGCGCTGCCCTTGTTGCCACCAGCCATGCGCAGTTCCGACATCATCTTGCCGGGTTGGTAATGCAGGCCGAGGCGCTGGGCCAAATCCTGCGCCAGATGCTGGGCACTCTCCTCAGCTTGCGGATGCAGGCGGTAATGCAGCGCGACGCCGAAGCTCTTATCCTCGACCAGCACGCCATCGCGCGTGGCGGCAAAGTCCTCAAACTGCGCGCCAGCCTCATCGAGTGTGACGGGGCGCACGGGCTGGGCAGTCAGGCCGGGCCAGCGATGTTCGATGCCATGACTGCCTGACAGGGCGATTTTCTGGGCGACGGGGCCGAGTATGGCATCGATTTGCGCGACTGAACGCCCGCTGACGATGGCCATCCTGCCATCCAATTTGTCGTTCAGGTGCATCAGCAACGTGCGCAGCGCTGTATCTGCCACCACCTCATCGGGTCGGTCCGCCAGATCGAGCAGCGTTCCATCAAGATCGAGGAACAGGCTGTTTGTGTCGAGTGTATCAAATGCCGGATAAGCAATGTCATCAGGTGACGAAGCGAAAATCGTTCTTCCCCTTATTTGGTCGCTGGTTCTTGGGTTTTGAAATGTCCCTATGTTGCGAACGCATGTGCGCGCGCAGGGGTTCCTGAATTGGCGCAATTGCGCCACTCCCGGCCAGATAGCGTTCGCCAGGCCATCATGCTAACCGGGGGCATGATTGCAACCCCTATACCATCTATCCTGTTTATTTGCCTTGGAAATATCTGCCGCTCCCCCTTGGCGCAGGCCGCCTTGGAGCAGGAGGCTGCACGCGTGGGGTTGGATGTGGAGGCAGATTCAGCTGGAACGGGCGACTGGCATGTCGGCCACGCGCCCGATCCGCGCGCACGGGCAGTTGCGCTACGCAAAGGCGTGGATATCGGCCATTATCAGGCGCGGCAGATTGTGGTGGAGGATTTCCGCAGGTTCGACATGATCTTCGCGCTCGATGCGGAAAACCTCGCAAACCTGCGCCGCCTTGCGCCAGCGGACGGCAAGGCGCGGATCTCGCTGTTGCTCGCTCTTGTGCCTGG
>CAMLFF010000387.1 GCA_946479185.1 uncultured Sphingobium sp. | reverse complement strand
GCCTCGCCATCGACGATTTCGCCTGCGACGGTGATCACGCCAACCTGACCGGATGCGCTTTCCTTATGCTTGTTCAGGAAGGTGGCGAGCGGAATAGCCGCGAACTCGCCGGGGCGACCATCGCTGCCCTCACCCGCAACCGCAGCCACGCGCTTGCCGAACGCAACGTCATCGCCAAGCTTGTCCACCAGCCCTGCTGCCAGCGCCGCCTTCGCCGCATCACCATTTTGCGCGCGTAACAAAGCCACTGGATCGGCCAGATAGACGCTGATCTTGGCGGCGGGCCGCGCCTTGCCGACATTGTCGAGCCAGCTGCCCCATACGGCCTTCACCAAAGCCTCATTCGCCGCGCGGGCTTCCGGCGATTGATCGGCGCGCGTGAATGGCTCGATCGCGCTCTTGAACGTGCCGACACGATAGACATGCGCTTTTGCGCCAAGCTTATCGATCAGGCCCTTATAATAGAGGTTGCTGCCGCCGGGGCCGGTCACGCCGACCATGCCCATTGGGCTCAGCCAAACCTCGCTCGCATGGGCGGCAAGCATATAGCCATCGTCATCATAGAAGGACGAGCGCACCAGCACGGGCTTACGCGCGGCGCGCACCTTATCCATTGCCGCGCCGACCCGCTCCATCGCCACCTGACCGCCGCCGCCAAAGCCATCAAGATCAAGCACCACCGCCTTGATCGCGCTGTCGTTCGCCGCCGCCTCAATCGCGCGCACAACGTCACGCAGGCGATATTGGTTGAGCTGCCCACCGCCAGACAGCAGCGCAAACTGATCGATATCCTGCGGCTGCTCGACGATGGCGCCATCCAGCACGAGATGCAGCGCCCCACTGGAGGGCGTCCCATCAGGCGCCCGCGCGGCCTTGAGCCCCGCATAGAGTAGCGCGAAGAACAGCAGCAGAAAGAGCAGAACCAGCCCATCCTTCACCGCAACCAGCAGCTTCCACGCACCCTTGGCAATTCTCAACACGGACTGGATCTCCTTCGCCCGCCATCGCTAGCGCATCTTGTGAGGCGATGCACGGGTGCTCCGCACTATTGAGACTGGTTACAGTGTCTTGCGAAAATACTGCTGCGTTGTTGGTGCCGCGATAAGATTGAGCGCCCGCCGCGTCTCACGCTTGAAGCTCTGGACTGGTGAACTGCTCGTAAATGCGAACTGCCTCTTCACCGGCTCAAACCCGGCTTCGCGCGCGATCTTTTTAAGGGTGATCGGGGAGAAGGCGTTGATGTGATCAAGCGGGTGGATCAGGTGATATTCCTTCGCCGTCCGAATCTGAGAGACATGCCCGGCGTCGGGCGTCTCGAGCACCAGAAGACCACCAGGCTTCACCCATTCCGCAACGCTCAGCAGCACATCGCGCGGTTGATCGAGATGCTCTAGCACCTCAAACAATGTCACCGCATCCATGCCGCCTTTGAGTGTTTGCGGCAGATCATCTAGCTTAGGTTCGATTATTGCGCCCGCCCGTTCGGCCCATTTCCGTCGATCTGGCGACGCATCGATGCCATATACCTGCGCTCCACACCGCGCGGCCTGAGTTAGAAAGTGCCCCGAACCGCAGCCGAAATCGAGAATGTGCAAAGACTCGCCGCGCCCATTCCGTGTCATCGCCTCTAGGCTGAGAACATGGCCAATCCAGAAATTGGCCCGTTCAAACCTCGCGTCAAAGGATGAGCTGCCATTGCGCTCCTCAAATTCCAACATAGAAGCAGCATTCATCCAACGCTCGAAACAGATCGCACGCCATTCCGGCGTAAGGATATTGCTGTGGAAACGCATGCCGCACCGTCGACATTCCGCCAACGACCAGATGGCGCCAGCGAGCGCGGGGAGAGGCGACTCTCCCCAAGGATCATTCTCAAGAAACTCGCGCAACGGCGTATCGTCGAAGGAGCCTTGGGCCACGACGTCAAGGTCCGGCGAAGTGCATGTGATACAGCGCGTACGGGCATAAAACTCGGCAAGGGACATAGCGCGGCTAATTCCTCAAGATGGAGAAGCGCCAGTTCAGCATCATTTGGCGCTCCGTCGCGCACCATCTCAGCCAAAGGCGCCGCAAGCAAGGACCGCTTCGCGCCAATACCGATAATTTCCCCACCCCAAACCCTTGACCTCTCCCACCACCGCCCCATATGGCGCGCGTTGGCACTCACTATGTGACAGTGCTAACAGCTGATTCACAGGGCTTGGGTGAAACGGCATCGGGGGAGTTGGCGGCGGTTGGCGAAAGCTGACGCGGCGAGGTCTCACGGGAGGATCGGGAAACCAGGCCCGTATAAGGAAGGACATTCAACCATGGCATTTCGTCCATTGCACGATCGCGTGCTTGTTCGCCGCATCGAGGCTGATGAGAAGACCGCAGGCGGCATCATCATTCCAGACACCGCCAAGGAAAAGCCACAAGAAGGCGAGATCGTTTCTGTCGGCACCGGCTCCAAGGCTGATGACGGCAAGGTTACGCCGCTGGACGTGAAGGCTGGCGACCGCGTGCTCTTCGGCAAATGGTCCGGCACCGAGGTCAAGGTCGACGGTGAAGACCTGCTCATCATGAAGGAAA
>CAMLFF010000386.1 GCA_946479185.1 uncultured Sphingobium sp. | reverse complement strand
GCTTCACACCGTCGAAGGACCACATGTAGCGTTCCATATTGGCGGTCAGGTGGATGTCGAGCGAGCGGGTGGGCGTGCGCACATCCTCATTGGGTTCGAGCGCGCGAAGATCCGCATAGGTCAGCACGCGGTGGTCGACCTCTTCCAGCCCCGTGGGCCGGTCGGCGGTGCGGTCTGCTGGTGATGAGGAGAGCGATGCAACGCCCGGCCCCATCGGAATGTGCGGCGCAACAGAGGGGTCCAGCATCTTCATGCTATGCCCCGCCATGCTCTCATTGGCTGGTTGGCTCAGGTCAATCACGCCATTCTGCCCCATATCCATGCCGGACATGTCCATGCCCATATCCTTCATGTTGAGCAGCGGGCGTTCGCGCAGCGCGGGGATCGGCGCGACCAGCCCGAGCTGCGGCGCAAGCGTGGCGCGCACCAGCCCCGAGCGATCAATCGACTCAGCGATAAAGCCATAGGGCTTCGCTTCCGTCGGCTGGACGATCACATCATAAGTTTCAGCAATGCCGATCTGGAATTCATCCGTTTCCACCGGCTGCACATGCTGGCCATCGCACTGCACCACCGTCATCGGCAGGCCCGGCAAGCGCACATTGAAATTGGTCATGGCGGAGGCGTTGATGATGCGCAGACGCACCCGCTCGCCCGGCGCGAACAAGCCGGTCCAATTCTCCGGCGTGCCATGCCCATTCGCCAAAAAGCTGTAGGTCGCCCCCGTCACATCGGAAATATCGGTGGGGTCCATCCGCATCGCGCCCCACTCGATGCGCTCCTTGAGGCTCTGGTCCTTGCCCTTGATGAGCCCGGCAAGCGTCTGGCGCTGCATATTGAAGAAGCCGCCCATCTGCTTGAGCTGCTTGAGCAGCACATGCGGGTGAACCGGCGACCAGTCGGAGAGCACGATCACATGCTCACGGTCGCTCTGCACCGGGTCGACACCCGCAGGGTCGATCACAATCGGGCCATAATGCCCCATCGCTTCCTGCATCCCCGAATGGCTGTGATACCAATAGGTGCCCGATTGGCGGATGGGGAACTCATAAGTGAATGTCTCACCGGGGTGAATGCCAGGGAAGCTGACGCCCGGCACGCCATCCATCTGGAACGGCAGGATAAGTCCGTGCCAGTGGATCGATGTGTCCTCTTTCAGGCGGTTTGTGACCGCGAGGCGGACATTCTGCCCTTCCTTCAGGCGGATGAGCGGCGCCGGAAGCGTGCCGTTGATTGTGATCGCATGGGCCGATCGCCCGCCGGTGCTGAAATGGCTCTCGCCAATACTGAGCGCAATCGTCTCACCCGAAAGCACGCCCGGCGCAGGGTGCAGCCCGGCAGTGCCGCTGCGCGCCCAACCAGGGAAGCTCTGCGCAAGGGTGAGCGCGGCGGCGCCCGTGATGAGGGTTCGGCGATTACAGGAAAAGTTGCTCATGCCCACTCATACGCAGCGCATGATTCAATCCCTCAACATATCTGCCAGTTTCGCGCGGGCGCGATAAAGCCGGGTCTCGACCGCCTTTTCAGTCACGCCAAGCAGCTGCGCCGTCTCGGCTTGGCTCATCTGCTCGATGGTCCGCAGCAACAGCACTTCCTTGAGCGCAGCAGGCAGCGCGGCAATGGCGCTCTGGATGCGACGCACCTCGCGCTCAGAGTGCAGCGCCTCGTCCGGCAGGGCCGCCGGATCGGCAAGGTCAAGCGCGTCATCAATGGGCTTGGCAAAGGTGAAGAAGCTGCGCACCGCGCGACGGCGGCTCCAGTCCCGGCATTTGTTGAGCGTAATTCGCGCGATCCAGGTGCGGAATGGCCGCTGCCCATCATAGCGGGAGAGCGCCGCAAAGGCCGCAACAAAGCTCTCCTGCGTGATGTCCAGCGCCTCGTCCGCATCGCCGACATGCCCCCGCGCCAGCCGCCACACGGCATCGCGGTGACGGCGCATCAGCTCGCTATAGGCTGCCTGCTCCCCCGCCAGCGCGCGCGCGGCGAGCATCTTGTCGTCAGGTGGCGCCTCACTCACTGAGCCGCTGGCTGCGTGAGCACCTTGACGATGGCAGCATCAAACTGCGCTGCCTGATCGGGCCGCAACACGCTGCGCATGGCGAAGATGTGCCGCAGCGTCTCCTTCTGGAGCTGCCCCATCACATGATGAGAGCGATCGACCGCCTCGCCCACTTTCGGCCCATAGCCATGCTCGGCGGCAATGGCCTGCGCCAGCCGCTCATTGTCGGCGCGCATCTCCTCCTCCAGCGCATCGCGCCGCTTGGCAAAGACAGCTTCCAATTCGTGGACCTTCTGCTTCTGGACATCATCCAGCTTCAGTCGCTCATGCAGAAGGGCGTGAACAGCCCCTTCAACCGGGCGCGCAGGCGGAGCGAACCAGACCCGCGCCGCCAGCACTGCCGCCAGCGCCGCCGCAAAAGCGATCAGCGCAACCAGCAGATATCGCTTGAGGCTCATTGGCCAAGCACGCGCGAGGGCGCATAATCAGACATGCCAATGGGCATCACGGAGGCCTGCGCAGGCGCGCTCGGCACCGTGCTGCCGACCCAGCCAACACCCAGCGCCAGCACGC
>CAMLFF010000385.1 GCA_946479185.1 uncultured Sphingobium sp. | reverse complement strand
CCGATGATGACAAGCGTCGCTTCAACCTGCCCACGTGGCGCAATGAAGTGCCGGACAGCCTCGATGCGCAGATGATCGCGGACGCCAAGGCCGTGTTTGAGCGTGGCGAGAAGATGCAGCTCACTTACACGGTGCGCAACACGCACCGCGCCGTGGGCACGCGCTTCTCGGCACTGGTGACGCAGAAGTTCGGCATGTCGACCTTGCAGGATGGCCATGTGCATGTTCGCCTGCGCGGTACGGCGGGTCAGTCGCTCGGCGCGTTCCTGTGCAAGGGCATCACGCTGGAAGTGTTTGGCGATGCCAATGACTATGTTGGCAAGGGGCTCTCTGGCGGCATCATCGCTGTGCGCCCGATGGTCTCCAGCCCGCTTGCGAGCCAGGACAACACCATCATCGGCAACACGGTGCTTTATGGCGCGACGGCGGGCAAGCTGTTCGCGGCGGGCCAGGCTGGTGAGCGCTTCGCCGTGCGCAACTCGGGCGCGAAGGTCGTGGTCGAAGGCTGCGGCGCCAACGGCTTGGAATATATGACCGGCGGCGTGGCGGTCATTCTGGGGCAAGTCGGCGCCAATTTTGGCGCGGGCATGACCGGCGGAATGGCGTTCATCTATGATGAGGCGGGCAATTTCGCGGCCCGTGGCAATCCGGAAAGCATCGTGTGGCAACGCATCGCCAGCGCGCATTGGGAAGGCGAGCTCAAGGCGCTGATCGAGGAGCATGTCGCGCGCACGGATAGCGCCTGGGCCAAGGGCATTCTCCACGGGTGGGATCGCAATCGCGATCGCTTCTGGCAGGTCTGCCCCAAGGAAATGCTCAGCCGCCTCGCCCATCCTCTTTCGGATGAGGCGGACGTGGAAGCTGCGGAATGATGATGTGAAGGGGTCGCTAGTGGCGGCCCCTTTTCCGTTTCAGGATTGCGCGGCTATTCGACGATGAGCGGCGCAGCGCCGATGCGCGCATCGGGCTGATCCTGCTCGCGCGCCCGGGTAGGCCGCTGCGGTTGCACAGGCTCCGCATCCACATAGGGATCATAAGGCGGCATGGGTTCGACCGGGGACAGGTCCACAACATCATTGCGCGCATGAAGGCCCGCGTCGCAGCCCTGACAATCATAAGAGGTTGGCCCGGTTCGCGAGACCGTGACTGGATCGGCAAAGGCCGCGCCATCCTCCACCGCCGTCGCTTCAAACGCATTGGATTGCACGAAAGCCGCCAGTTCGTCCGCGCCGCTGCGCCGCTCGCTACCAGCGACGAAATTGCCGAGCGCCAGCCCGCTCATTCCGCCGCCAAGCGCAATGGCACAGATCACAAGCAGGCGGCGCGTCACGACTTGCATGATTTCCCTTACTACAGAAGCGCTTAGTTTGCAGCTTCCTGCTGTCAGACCGCTGAACGGCAATTGATCTGCCCAACAGACCAGAATGCGCTTTGCGCAATCACCCACTCAATTTATGAGCCTCTTGAATGTGGCACCTCCATCAATTCCCCCTCTGCCCCTTTTCCAGAAAAGTACGCTTTCTCATGGCGGAGAAGGGAATCCTGTACGAGCTGGTGCGCGAATCACCTTGGGAAGCGCGGGACGAGTTTCTCGATCTGAACCCTGCGGGCATGACGCCGGTGCTCACCATGCAGGATGGCAGCGCCACCTTGGCGGACAGTCAGGCGATCTGCGAATATTTTGAGGAAACGGTCGATCAGTTCCCGCTGATCTCAGGCTCGGCGCAGGCGCGCGCGGAAGTGCGCCGCATGGTCGCCTGGCTCGATCAGATCGTCTATCGCGATGTCGTCGCCCCGCTGCTTAACGAGCGGATGATCAAGCGCATCGTATCTCGCACATCGCCGGACGCAGGCGCGCTGCGCGAGGCCATGCGCAAAGCCAATACGCATATCGATTATATCGATTATCTGCTCGATCATCGCAGCTGGCTTGCGGGTCCAACGATGAGCCTGGCGGACATCACCGCCGCCGCGCATATCTCGGTTGCGGATTATCTGGGCGGCATCGATTGGGAGGGCCATAAGCCCACCAAGCGCTGGTATGCCGCGATCAAATCACGCCCGTCTTTTCGGCCCTTACTGGCCGAACGCATGGAAATCGTGAACCCGCCCAAATATTATGATCAGCCGGATTTCTGATCAGGTCTCGGCTTCCGCTGCGATATACACACGGTTGCGACCATGCTCCTTGGCCAGATACAGCGCGCGATCGGCAGCCTTGAGCGCCTCGCGTGGCTCGGGATACGCAAAGACATCCGCCACGCCGCCTGAGAATGTCACCTGATCCATCCGCTCGCCGGTCTTGCGATCCACAAGATTGCGCTCGGCCATGTCGCTGCGGGCATCGTCAACGATCTTGGCCGACTCCGCGACGGTCAAGCCACGGAATAGCATAACGAATTCCTCGCCACCGTGGCGCGCGACATGACACCGGTCGCCGGAAATCTTTGCCAACAGCCCTGCCACAAATTTGAGCACCCGGTCACCAGCATCATGGCCATGCGTGTCATTCACCACCTTGAAGTGGTCGATATCGCAGAAAGCGACGCTTAAAGGCTCCTTCGCCTCACGCGCGAGCGCGACCTCCTCATA
>CAMLFF010000384.1 GCA_946479185.1 uncultured Sphingobium sp. | reverse complement strand
CCTTAAAAACGCGATTACGCAACGATCCCCTTCAGAGGAGGGGCTGGGGGTGGTGTTTCAACATCTGCGTAGGGCGAGCGATGCTTGCGCATCGCCACCACCCCCGGCCCCCTCCTCTGAAGAGGAGGGGAGAGGCATTACCCCCCAATCAAACCAAATAATGCGCCGTCGTCTTCTCGGCCACCTGATCAGCCGTCACCCCCGGCGCCAGCTCCACCAGCTTGAACGGCTGGCCAGCCGCGGGCCGCTGGAACACCGCAATATCCGTGATGATCATATCCACCACATTGCGTCCCGTCAGCGGCAGCGTGCATTCGGGGATGAACTTCGGGCTGCCATCCTTGGCATTATGCTCCATCACCACGATGATCTTCTTGACGCCCGCGACCAGATCCATCGCGCCGCCCATGCCCTTGATCATCTTGCCGGGGATCATCCAGTTGGCGATGTCGCCATTCTCGGAGACTTCCATCGCGCCAAGCACGGTCAGGTCGATATGACCGCCACGAATCATCGCGAAGCTATCTGCCGAGGAGAAATAAGCCGTGCTCGGCAGTTCGCTGATCGTCTGCTTGCCGGCATTGATGAGATCGGGGTCGACCTCATCATCATAAGGGAAAGGCCCGATGCCGAGCATGCCATTTTCGGACTGCAGCGTCACTTCAACGCCAGCCGGAATATGATTGGCAACCAGCGTCGGGATGCCGATGCCGAGGTTCACATAAAAGCCGTCTTCCAGCTCGCGAGCCGCGCGTGCGGCCATCTCATCGCGTGTCCAGGCCATTATGCAGACTCCCTTTCACGGACCGTGCGGAATTCGATCTTCTTGTCATAAGGCGCGCCAACGATCATGCGCTTCACATAGATGCCGGGTAGGTGAATGCTGTCGGGATCGAGGCTGCCGGTCGGCACCACTTCCTCAACTTCCGCGATGCAGATTTTGCCCGCAGTCGCCATCGGCTGATTGAAGTTGCGCGCCGTCTTGCGGAAGATCAGATTGCCGCTCTCATCGGCCTTCCAGCCCTTGATGATGCAGACATCCGCATAAATGCCGCGCTCGAGTACATATTCCTGCCCGTCGAAAATCTTCGTTTCCTTGCCCTCAGCCACCAGCGTGCCAACGCCCGTCTTGGTGTAAAAGCCCGGAATGCCTGCGCCACCGGCGCGGCAGCGCTCGGCCAGCGTGCCTTGCGGGCAGAACTCGACCTCAAGCTCGCCGGAGAGATATTGCCGCTCGAATTCCTTATTCTCGCCGACATAGGAGCTGATCATCTTCTTGATCTGGCGCGTGCGCAGCAGCTTGCCGAGCCCCTCATTATCGATGCCCGCATTGTTGGAGGCGACGGTGATATCCTTCACGCCAGACTCGCGAATGGCGTCGATCAGGCGCTCTGGAATGCCGCACAGGCCAAAGCCGCCAGCGCACAGCAACATGCCGTCGAACAGCAAGCCGTCCAATGCTGCAGTCGCATCGGGATAGAGTTTCTTCATGCGCGTCTCCTTGGCACGAATGGGTAATTTCTGCCCCGGCAATAGGGTGAGACATGCCTGTGGTCAAACGGTCGCATTGCGCCAGACGGCAGGAATTTTTGCTGATTGCATAAGATGCTTCAGGCACGAAAAAGGCCACCCGATTGCTCAGGTGACCTATTCACGAACTCGTCATGAGGGTGACGAGCGTCAGATCATTGGATCAGACCTTGTCGCCCAGAGCGCCCTTAACGGAACCCTTGAGGTTTTGGCCTTCGCCCTTCTTCTCTTGCGCAATGCCTTCGGCCTTTTGCGCTGGATCATTGCGGGCATCGCCCAGACCCTGCTTAACCTTGCCAGCAGCTTCGTTCGCGAGGCCCTTGGCCTTGTCGGTGAGTTCACCCATGACAATCTCCATCTTTTGCATCGACCGGACTGCCCGGCCGCCTTGCAATAGAAATGGATGGAGTGCGCCCGAGTTCCGAAAAGCGCGGTGAACCGTTAGACTTAAATCAGTCCTGCGAGCGGACTGGAAGGGTCGGCATACATCCGACGCCCCATCCGCCCGGCGAGATAAGCCATGCGCCCGGCCTCGACCGATGCCTTCATGGCGTTCGCCATCAGGATGGGATTTTTCGCCTCTGCAATCGCCGTGTTCATCAGTACGCCGGTGCAGCCCAGCTCCATCGCCACCGCCGCATCGGACGCCGTGCCAACGCCCGCATCGACCAGCACCGGAAGCTTCGTGCCCTCCACAATCAGGCGGATGGTCACGCGGTTCTGCAGGCCAAGCCCGGAGCCGATCGGCGCACCCAGCGGCATGATCGCCACCGCGCCAGCGCTCTCCAGCTGCTGCGCGGCGATTGGATCGTCCGTGCAATAGACCATCGGCTTGAAGCCTTCCTTGGCGAGGATTTCCGTCGCGCGGATGGTCTCGATCATATTGGGATAAAGCGTGCGCGCCTCGCCCAACACTTCCAGCTTCACCAGATCCCAGCCGCCAGCCTCGCGCGCAAGGCGCAGCGTGCGGATCGCGTCCTCGGCATTGAAGCAGCCCGCAGTGTTGGGAAGATAGGTGACCTTCTTGGGGTCGATGAAATCTGTCAGCATCGGCGCCTTTGGGTC
>CAMLFF010000383.1 GCA_946479185.1 uncultured Sphingobium sp. | reverse complement strand
GTCGAGGTCGCCTTCCTCCACTCGTCGCGCCGTGTCGGCCAGCCGGCGGAGCGGACGCGAGAGCGAGTCGGCCAGGAACCACGCGAGCACGAGCCCGATCGCGAGTGCCGCGGCTCCGATCCCGACCAGGGCGAGGAGGCTGCGGCGGACGCGGTCGTTGACGGCGCCGACGCTCTGCGTCACGCGAACGGCGCCGATGATCTGGCCGCCGTGCCGCGTAGTGCCGTGCCGCGCATCCTGTTTTTCGGCACGATCCGGCCCTATAAGGGGCTCGATCTGTTGGTGCAGGCCTGCCTCACCCTATGGCGTGATGGCGTGGATTTTGAGCTGGCAATTGCGGGCAAGCCCTTCATGCCGGTCGAAGCCTTCCTCACCGCCATTCGCGATGGCGGCTTTGGCGACAAGCTGATCGTGGACCTGAATTTCCTGACCGAGCATCGGCTCGATGCCCATCTGCGCGCGGCGGATATCTTTGCGTTCCCCTATCGCGCGATTGATTCGAGCGGTGCCTTCCTGTCCTCGCTACGCTATGGCGCGGCGATGGTGACCAGTGATGCCGGGATGTTCGGCGAGCTTCCAGATGATGTGGCCTCGCGCTTTCCTGCCGGTCGGGCGGAAGCGCTCACCGTTGCGCTACGCCAATTGGTGGTGGACGAGCGGCGCAGGAAAGAGGCTGGCGCGGTTGCTCTGGCCTATGGGGCCGGACTGCATGGATGGGATGACGCAGCGATGCAGACGGAACAGGTTTATCAGGCAGCGCGTGCGCGGTTTGCGGCGCGGACGGGCGCGGTTGGAGCCGCCGCATGAGCAGGCTTGCGCGCTATCGCCGTGAAGTGCGGGATCGCTGGCTGGCGGTGCGCCTCGGCCTGCGCGGGCGGCAGCATCAATATGGGGAGATACTCTCGCTGCGGCGGTTCATTGCGCATTTCGACATTGATTGCGTGATCGATGTGGGCGCCAATGCGGGGCAATATGCCACCATGTTGCGGAAGGATGTGGGCTTTGCGGGCGATATCATCTCCTTCGAGCCCAACCCCGATGTGTTCGCCGTGCTGGAGCAAGCCGCGCGGCGTGATGCGCGCTGGCATGTGTATAACATCGCCTTGTCTGATCGCGATGGCGAGGCGACGTTCAACATCATGGCGGCGGACCAGTTCAGCTCGCTCAATGTGCCGGGCGAGGGGCTGGAGCCTATCTTCGCCGAGCGGAACAAAGTGACGCGCACTGTGCATGTGCCATGCGCGCGGCTCGAAGGGATGTTGCCGCAGATTGAGGCGACGGCGCGGGCGGGCGCGATCCTGCTCAAGATGGATACGCAGGGGCACGATGCGCTGGTGCTGCGCGGGGCTGGGGATGCGCTCGCCCGCATGGTTGGCGTGCAGACCGAGCTTGCCGTGCGGCCGCTCTATGCCAGCGCGACGGACTATCGCGAGATGATCGCGCTGCTGGCCGATATGGGCTTTGTTCCCAACGCGATCTTCGCCAACAATAAAGGGCATTTCCCGCTCTTGGTGGAGATGGACGGATTGTTCGTGCGGGCAGATCTTGCGCGGGATGGCAATGTCCCCATCGTCTGACCAGCCGCGCGGGCGCCCAATCGCGCTCGCCGTCGCGCTGGTGCTTGGCGGCATGTTGTGCCTCGCGCTCTCCTACGGGGGGTGGTGGTGGCACATCAAGGATGTGCGGACGCGGGGCGTCGCCGAATATTTCTTCGCCCGGCAGGATATGTGGGTGCTGGATGCGCAGGCGCTCATCCTCGCGCTCACCGGCATCGCAATGGCGGCGTGGATGCGCAACCGGACGGCTTCACCGCCGCGTGCGCTGAGCGAGTGGCCGATATTGCTCGGCATTCTGCTCGCGGTGCTGGCAGGCTGGTTGGGCCGATCGCTCATCTTCCACAATTACAGCCCCTCGCGTGATGAGCTGATGGTGGAAATGGCAGCTGCCTATCTCGCCAATGGCCATGTTGGCTGGGCGATCCCGGCGCAGTGGCTCGATTTTCACCGTGCGATCCAGCCTGAATTCTACAGCCCTTATGGCGCGAATACGCATTGGACGTCCATCTACCTGCCGGTCCACGCCGCCATCCGGGCCGCGTTCATCTGGCTTGGCGATGGCGATTTGGCTGCGCCGGTCACGCTCGGCGTCGGCCTGCTAGCGCTCTGGAATGTCGCGCGCCGCCTGATGCCGGACCGGCGTGATGCTGTGATCGTCACGATTGTGATGGCGCTCAGCTCCGCACAGCTCATCGCCACAGCCATGACTCCCTATGCGATGACCAGCCATTTCGCGTTCAACATGATCTGGCTCGCGCTCATCCTGCGCGGCGGGGCGCTGGGGCATGGGCTGGCGGGGCTGGTCGCGCTGATCGCAGCGGGCCTGCATCAATGGCATTTTCCATTGCTCTTCATCGGGCCGTTCATTCTGTGGATGGCGGCGAACCGGCGTTGGGGGCCAGCCGCGTTTCACATCCTCGTCGCCATCGCGATGATGCTCGTCTGGGCGCGGCTCTGGCCCATGTTGCTCAGCGACATTGTCGGCGCTGCGCCGCCGAGCGACGCGCACCTCACCATTGGCGTGCTGGACAAGTTCGAGAGCCTGTTCGGCC
>CAMLFF010000382.1 GCA_946479185.1 uncultured Sphingobium sp. | reverse complement strand
CGATCATGGATGTGGTGGTCGTCTTGCCATGCGTGCCCGCCACCGCGACGGTGGATTTAAGGCGCATGAGTTCCGCCAGCATCTCGGCCCGGCGGATCACCGGCACGCGCGTTTCCAGCGCCAGCTCTACCTCGGGATTGCCGCGCTTGATCGCGGTGGAGGTCACCACCACTGCCGCATCGCCCAGATTCTCCGCCTTATGGCCAATCATCACATTGATGCCGCGCTTGCGCAGACCCTCGATCACATAGCCCTCGGCCATGTCCGATCCCTGCACGCTATAGCCCATATTGTGCATGACCTCGGCAATGCCGGACATGCCAATGCCGCCAATGCCGATGAAATGGATCGTCCCGATATCTGTCTCAACGCCCTTCATGCGCGCGCTCCTGCAAGGCCCGGCATCAGCGGCACATCGGCCCGCACGGCATCTATGGTTTGTGGCGAGGGGCCAAAGCTTTCGATCAAGTCGCACATATCCTTCACGGCTTCGGGTCGCCCGCATGAGCGCGCACGCTTGGCGGCATTTTGGAGCGCACCCGGCTCCATCGCCAATTTCTGCATCTGCCGCGCCAGTTCGGGCGGCGTAAAGCTCTTCTGATCAATGGCACGGGCGCCGCCCGCTTTCACCATCTCGAGGACGTTGAAGGCTTGATGATTGTCCATGGCACTCGGCAAGGGAATGAGGATGGCCGGGCGTCCGGCAGCGGTGAGTTCAGCAATGGTCGATGCGCCTGCGCGGCCAATCACCAGATGCGACCAACCAAGCTTGGTCGGCATATCGTCGATATAGGTCGCAAGGTCAGCCGGAATTTCCATCTCGGCGTAGAGCGCGCGCACGGCCTCAATATCCTCAAGGCGGCACTGCTGCGTCACCTGCAGGCGGCGACGCAAGCTGATCGGCAGCATGGCAAGGCCTGCTGGCACCACGCTGGAGAGGATCGTCGCGCCCTGGCTCCCGCCCGTCACAAGAATGCGCAGCACGCTCTCATCGGAAAACACCGGGAAAGGCTCATCGCGCAGATCCAGCACGGCCTCGCGCACAGGATTGCCAACCAGATGCACCTTGCCCGCATGGCGCTTGGCCAGCCGCTTCACGTCCGGATAGGCCGTCGCAATCGCTGCGACCTTGCCGGAGACGAGCCGGTTCACCCGGCCCAGCACGGCATTCTGCTCATGCACGATCGTCGGAATACGCTCGGCAAAAGCGCCCAGCAGCGCAGGCAATGCCGGATAGCCGCCAAAGCCAATCACCGCAGATGGCTCAAACGTCTCATATAGACGCCGCGCCATCGCCCGGCCTTCCAGGATCGCCCTGAAGCCCTTGATCCAGCCGGAGACGCCGCCGCTCATGCGGCCAGCGGGCAGCACATGGGTCTGCACATCTTCGAACAGGCCGGGGATTTTCGCTCCGCGCTCGTCCGTCACCAATGCGACGCGATGTCCGCGCGCCATCAGCTCCTGCGCGACGGCATGCGCCGGCACCATGTGCCCGCCCGTTCCGCCTGCCGCCAGCACATAGTGCCGGAAAATGCTCATCGACCGCTCCATTTCACAACATAAGGCGAGCGGGACATATACGGGTTTCGCCGCGTGAAGGCCAATAGAAGCCCAACGCCTGCGCACAAAGCCACCATCGATGAGCCGCCATAGCTGATGAATGGCAGCGTCATGCCCTTGGATGGGAAAATGTGGATGTTCACGCCCATGTTGATGATTGCCTGCGCGCCCATCACAAAGGCGAGGCCCGCCGTCGCCATCACGACGAATGGGTCTTCCTCTTCC
Source organism: uncultured Sphingobium sp. (assembly GCA_946479185.1). Next base: position 828 of record CAMLFF010000382.1, on the reverse strand, counting down.
AGCAGCCGCAGCATCACGCGCACCATGATCGCCAGATAGACAAGCGCGATGGCCACGCAGGCGATAAGGCCAAATTCCTCGCCGATGACCGAGAAGATATAATCGGTATGCGCCTCGGGCAGGTTGAACTTGGCGCTGCCACCACCCGCGCCAACGCCCGTGAGACCCCCGCGCGTGATCGTCGCATAGGCAAGTTGTACCTGATCGGGGCCGGATGCCGGATCGACCACCGGATTGAGGAAGGCGTCGATACGGTCGCGACCATTATCGTAAAAGAGATAGACCATCACGAACAGGCCAAGTGCCGCACAGCCGACAACACTCATCAAGCGCATGGAGGCGCCCCCAATGAGGATCAGCGCGCCCCAGCAGGCGCAGAAGATCACCGTCTGGCCAAAGTCCGGCTGGCGCATGAGCAGCAGCGCAACGATGCCGGTCAGCATGCCCGTCAGCGGGATCACCGGCAGCGAAGGATCGCGCGCGCGCAAGGAGAGCAGCCAGGCGATGCTCACCACGAAGAAGGGCTTGAGAAACTCGGACGGCTGGAAGCGAAAACCGCCCACGCCCAGCCAGCGATGCGCGCCATTCACATTGATGCCGATGATCGGCACCAGCAGCAACAGCACCGCGAACAGCACCGCCATCGCCACTGCAAGCCGCCGGGCCTGCACGCGCGGCAACATGCTGATGATGACCATCACCGGCAGGCCGATGGCAATCCACATGAGCTGGCGATAGAAGAAATAGAGCGAGGAAAGCTCCCCTTCCTTGCCGGAGAGCTTGGCCGCCGCAACGGGCGATGCCGCCGCGACCGACACAAGGCCGATG
>CAMLFF010000381.1 GCA_946479185.1 uncultured Sphingobium sp. | reverse complement strand
CCAAGAAGAGCCGCGCAGGCTTCATGACCCCGCAGGCACGCGGCACGCCCGATACGGTGATCGATTATCTGACCGACCTCTTCACCATCTCCGGCACAGATGGCCTGATGCTCATCTTCGACGATTATATGACAGGCATCCCCATCTTCGGCGACAAGGTGCTTCCGGTGCTGCGCGAGCGCTTCCCCGGTCGCGTCAAGACTGCAGCCCATGCCTGAGACATTGGAACATAGCTTGCCGCATGTCGACCCGGACGCGCTGCGGGGCATGATCGCGCCGGAACGCACGGCGTTGGTCGTCGTCGATATCCAGCAGGATTTTGCCGGCCCAGAGGGTTTACTGGGCCGGATCGGGATCGATCTGAGCGAGGCCGAGGCCGTAATCGACCGGATCGAGGCACTGACGCCCGTCGCGCGCAAGGCAGGCGTCGCGCTCGCCTATATGCGCGTCGTCACAAGTGAGGAAACGGACTCCGATGCGCTGAAGGCTTTCCATGCGCGGCGCGGCGAGCCAGGCGGACAGGCCATTTGCCGCACGGAAGATGGCGGCGCTGATTATTATCGCGTGCAGCCCCAGCCGGGCGATATCGAGATCGAGAAGCTGCTCTACGACAGCTTCCACGGGACCGATCTGGAGCAACAATTGTGCGATCGGGGGATCGACACGCTCGTCATCACGGGCCTGAGCAGCGATTGCTGCGTAGACCAGACTGCGCGCGCGGCCTTCCACCGCAATTTCCATGTGTTCGTCGTCTCCGATGCCTGCGCTGCCTATGAGCCCGGCCTGCATGAGGCATCGCTCAATGTGCTCTCCAAAAACTGCGCCTTGCTCACCACCAGCGAGGACGTGATGCGCGCATGGAGCCTGTGACGCCCACTGCTGGCGGCAAGGGCAGCAAGACCGGCGTTCTGATTGCCGCGACAGCAGGCAGCGCCCTTGCGACGACCGCAACAGTGCATGCCGTGTTCGGGACATTTCTGGTGCCACTTTCCGAGAGCTTTGGCTGGGCACGGTCCAGCATTTCGATCGTGCTGGCCATATTGGCGCTCGCTGGCGCCATCGTCTATCCGCTCGCCGGGCGCTATGCGGATAAGCATGGCACCCGCAAAATGATACTCATCGGCAATGTGATGCTGGCGCTCTCCGTCGCATCGCTCGCGCTCACCAACGGCTCGCTGATCCAATTCTACCTGACATTCCTTGCCATCGGCATTTTCGGGGCGTTTCCGGCCACGGCGATATTCTCAAAGCTGGTCGCCGAATGGTTTCATGAGAATCGCGGCACGGCGCTTGGCATCAGTGCTGGCCTCGGCAATGGCCTTGGCGCGATCATCGTGCCGATCGTGGCGGCTATAATCGTGTCCGGCGCTGGCTGGCGGGAAGCTTATCTGGGCATCGCCGCAATGATATTGTTCATGGGCTTTCCGCTCTTCTATTTCCTGCTCCATGATGCACCCGCTGCTGCAAAGGCAGATGCCAGCGCGCAAGCGGTGGCCGCGAGCGACGCCATGTCATTGCGCGATGCGGCAAGGATGCGCCCCTTCTGGCTCATCATGATCGCCATTGCCGCAGGTGGCGGCATCTCGACCGCCGTGCTTAGCCATGTCGTGCCGATCCTTGGCGAACGTGGATTCAGCCTGGCTACCGGCACAGCGGTCGTCGGCACGTTCGCGCTTGTCGGCTCGCTCTGGCAGATCGCGACGGGCCGCATTCTCGACAAAACGAAGGGCCCGCGCGTCGTCGTGCCTATGTATGGCCTCGCCATATTGGGGCTGGTGCTGCTGGAGTTTGGCGGGTCATCGCCTTTGCTCATCCTGTCCGGCGCCTGCCTTGGCATCGCGCTGGGCGCGCAGTTCGGGTCATTGCCCTTCCTCATCGCGCGCTATTTCGGTCTCGCCAGTTTCGGTGCGATCCTCGGCGTGATGTATTCCGCCGTCATCGCCGCGCAGGGCATCACGCCGGTGTTGCTGGACCTCGCTTTTGATGTGCAGGGCACTTATCGTTACGCCGTGCTGGTCTGCATCGTGGTGATGGCTATGGGCAGCATATTGCTGTTCATGCTGCCGGGCTATCGCAAGCCAGAGACGCCCGCAGGCCCAATGGTCATTGCAGCCCATTGATCCAGGCGCCAAGTCGTAGGACGCCCCACGTCAAGACAGGTGCCAATCATAGCCGCATCTTCATGAGGTTAGCTGCGAAAGGACGAATCGTTCCATGACCTATGAAGGAAAGACGAAGTTTCTCGTCCTGGCAGCGTTCTGCCTCCTCTTTTTCATGCTGAATGCATTCACCTTCAACGGCCTTGGCGTCATCCTCCCCTATATGGTCGAGGAGCTGGGCTGGAACTGGACCGTTGCGGGGCTCGGCTTCACCTTCCTTGGCCTCTCCTGTGGCTTGTCCGGCCTTGCCCCCGCGCTGTTGATCCGCCGCTTTGGCGTTCCCCGTTCGATGCTGGGTGGCGGCGCTGTGCTGCTCACGGGCTTCACCTGCCTCGCGCTGACCAATGGCCCGCTCCTTTACTTCACCGGCACCATCTTCATCGGCATCGGCTTTTCGATCTGCGGAGCGGTGCCGGGCGTCAGCGTGATTTCCCACTCGTTCAAGCGCAGCTCCACGGCTG
>CAMLFF010000380.1 GCA_946479185.1 uncultured Sphingobium sp. | reverse complement strand
GTCGCCATGACCGATACCATGCTCGCCATCGCCGAAACCGTCCGCCCCAAACTGGTCGCGGACGGCATGTTCCTCGTCGGCCTCGATATCGTCGGCGACAAGATATTGGAGATCAATGTCTTCTCGCCGGGCGGCCTCAACAACCTCTCCGACATGTACGACACCAATTTCTGCGACAGCGTCATCGCCGCGCTCGAAGCCAAGCTCGCCATTCGCGACGCCTATGGCCCAAAGCTGACCAATCGCGCGCTGGCGACGCTTTAGCTATTTCCAGTGCGCGGCGAGCGTCGTGGGCGTGTGCATATTGCCGTAGAGATAGTCCCAGAATTCGGCGCGCCGCTCCTTCGGTACTGTCTTCCAGACCTCATGCACGGCCACATCGCCACACCAATAGGCGTAAACGAATGGCGCCCGCAGGTTATGCCCGAGAAAGGCCAGCCGCGACCGCGCGGTGACGGGGTCCTGGAACCCACCCTCGGCCATCACCGGCACAATCTCATCCAGCGTCTTGCCCTGGCTATGCATCATCCAGGCCGCATTGCAGCGCAGAGCGCCGCGCAAACGCTGTAGCGCCACGCCCAATTCGTCTTCGGGCCCCTCGATCCAGTCGAGGAAGAACATGCCATTATCGGCAATGCCCTCGAACAGCGCGCTGCTGGCCGAAGAGGTCACCACTTGAGCCGCATCGAGCGGCATACGGCCCTCGGCCACATAGCGTTCCCGCAGCGCCAGATGCACCAGATGGCCCGGGAACACCTCGTGCGTCGCCAGATGCTTGAGGGCAAACCGCGTATAGGGGAAGTCCAGATTCATCAGCACTTTGCGGGCCGGATAATCGCAATAGGCCGAGAACGGCACGGCGCTCACGCCGACCGGCTCCATCCATTGATCCGCCATTGGATACATGGTCGCGGTAACCCGCTCGCGGGCTTCCAGGGTCAGCGCCCGCATGGTCTCCAGCACCGCATCGGCGGGAACGCGAACCTGGTCCTCCCACCGCGCCAGATCATCCGCCAGCGCCCCGCCGGCAAAGCCCATTTCATCGAGTTTTGCCCGAATGATTGCGCGGTAGCCATCCAGCACATCGTCGCCAACCAATTGCGTATCGACCCGGATCTGCCGCCGCACGCGATCGGCAAAGGAAATCTCCTGCTCCGCGAACGTGGTCACCAGCGCGAGGAGGGAGTCGATCATCTCCTCGAGATAGTCCCGCCGTAGCGCCGACTCCGCCTCAGCTCCCAACCGCCCGCGCAAGGCCAGCAGTTCCGCCGTCGCCTCATCATAATCCCGCAGCACACGCGGCTCGACTTCCGCCACCGCAACCGGGATCAGTCCCTCGCGATCCAGAAATCCGTCGCTGCGCGGCGTGCTGCGATAGAGCTGATCAATGCCAGCGGTGAGTTCGGCCAGTTCCTTGCCAAGCTTCATACTTCTGTCCTCACTGATGCCCGGCAACGGGCTTGGGCTGATAGGGGGCTTCCATCAAGGCGACATCCTCGTCGCTGAGCTTGACCTCAAGCGCTGCCACCGCATCATCGAACTGATGCAGCTTGGAAATCCCCACGATTGGCGCCGAAATCCCCGGCCGAGTAGCCACCCAGGCATAGGCGATCTGCGCCGGCGGGCGACCGTGACGCTCCGCCACCTGCCGCACGGCGACAACCACCGCATCGTCCTGTTCCTTGGACCGATCATAGAGCGCGCCAGCGGTCTTGTCGGTCTGCGCCCGCGTCGAAGCGTCCCCGCTTCGCCCCGCCAAACGCCCACGCGCCAGGGGGCTCCAGGGGATCACCCCAATCCCCTCGGACCGGCACAGCGGCAGCATTTCGCGCTCTTCCTCGCGATAGATCAGATTGTAATGCGGCTGCATCGACACGAACGGCGCCCAGCCATTGGCGCGCTGCAGTCCCAGTGCCTTCATGAACTGCCAGGCGTGCATCGAGGATGCGCCCAGATACCGCACCTTGCCCGCCCGCACCACATCGTTCAGCGCATCCAGTGTCTCTTCCAGCGGCGTGTCATAATCGAAGCGATGAAGCTGATAGAGGTCGATATAGTCGGTCCCCAGCCGCTTGAGGCTGCCATCCACCGCCTCGAAAATATGCTTGCGCGATAGCCCGCGATCATTGGGGTCCGCGCTCATCGGATTATAGAGCTTGGTCGCCAGCACCAGCTTGTGGCGCGGCACGGGGGCCAGCACCCGGCCAACCACCTCCTCGCTGGCGCCCTGCGAATACATATCCGCCAGGTCGAAAAAGTTGATGCCCAGCGCCACGGCCTTCTCGATGATCGGGCGCGAAGCCTCCTCGTCGAGCACCCAGGGCGCCCAATTGGACGATCCGAACGTCATGCAACCCAGAGCCAGTCGCGAGATTTTCAGGCCGGTCCGACCGAGGTTGATATAGTCCATTAGTACACCTTCCCAAGGCCGATCATTCATTCGCCGGCCGCGTTTTCGCGTGATTTGTCAGTCGCATCAGCCTATTCGCGGATAGTGAAGCGCTTGCAAGGATATTTCTGCACAGATTTGCGGCGAATGCAAACTGTGTACAAAAAACTCCCAGACCCTATTGCGCTCTGAAAATCCGATGTTACGGTGAGCGTGTACTGAACTGGTAGCACACATGTTCCCCATAGACGC
>CAMLFF010000379.1 GCA_946479185.1 uncultured Sphingobium sp. | reverse complement strand
GCAGGGCAGGGGCAACGGTGAGCGCGGCGAAATAGCCGTAAACCACAGTCGGCACGCCCGCCAGTACCTCAAGGATGGGCTTCATCCACTTGCGCGTGGTCGGCTTGGCATATTGGGTGAGGTAGATGGCGCTCATCAGGCCGAGCGGGATGGCCACGATCATGGCGATGATCGCGCCGATGAACACGGTGCCCCAGAAGAGTGGCACGGCGCCAAAGGCATCCTCATTGCCATAGCCCATCGCCGCCGATTGCGGGCTCCAGTTAAGGCCCAGCAGGAAATCGAGCGGATTGACCATCGAGAAGAAGCGCAGCGATTCCAGCAGCAGCGAGGCGACGATGCCTGCCGTGGTGATGATCGCGATCAGCGAGGCGCCCAGCAACGTCAGCATGACGACGCGCTCAACGCGATTGCGGGCGGTGAAGGCCGGGCGAACGCGCGAGAAGGCATAGGCGCCGCACGCGAAGGCAAGCATCGCGGCCAATAGCGCGCCGATGGTGGAGTAGCGGTCGGTCGCGCTTTTGAACGCGTCCACTAGCGTCATCGACTGTGGGTTGAACGCGCCTGTCTGCGCGCCACTGGCAATGGTGCGTGCCTCGGCAAGAATGGCGTTGCGCGAGAAGTCGTCAGCCGGGAGCGTTTGCGCCGCCGGTGTCGCCATCACGCTGTCGAACACCAATGCCGGCGAGACATTCGCCCAGATTGTGAGGAACAGGAGCGCAGGCAGCGCTGTCCACAAGGCGACATACCAGCCATGCTGGGATGGACGGCTGTTGGTCGCCAGGCGGCCCACCTCCGTCTGGAGCCGTGTGGCGCGCGCCCGTGCGATGATCCAGCCGATCGCACCGAGCGCGATTATGATCAGTGCGATCACCACGCCATTCATTGCAGATTACCCCTTTGACATATGCAAACTTGTGAGATGCGGCGAGCATAGCGCCCGCCACATCCGGTCATATCGATCAATGGAGTTCGTCGCCGTTCAGCACCGTGAGGTTCGCCACGACAGCCGCGTTTTTCGTGCGGACATCTTCAGGCGCCGAGACCATGCCGCGACGGGCAAGCGCGCCGCCGGGCGCCCAATTGTTGGAGAAGGCTTCCATATAGGCCTTGAGGCCCGGCACGGCGGCAATGTGCGCCTTCTTCACATAGATGTAGATCGGGCGCGCGCCGGGATATTTGCCGGTCGAAACCGTCTCATAGGTGGCTTCCACGCCGTTCAGGGCAATGTCCTTGATCGCGCTGCGATTGGCATCGAGGAAGGAGAAGCCGAAGACGCCGACAGCATCCGGGTTGGCCACAAGCTTCTGAACGATCAGATTGTCATTCTCGCCTGCATCCACATAGACATTGTCTTCGCGAACCTGCGTGCAAAGCTGCTTGTGGCGCGCCTCATCCGATGCCTTGAGCGCCTTCATCGCCGGATCGCTTTCGCAGCCGGGTGTCAGGACCAGCTCGGCCAGCGAATCGCGCGTGCCGGAGGTGGAAGGCGGGCCAAAGACCGAGATGGCGATGGGCGGAAGCGAAGGATCGATATCGCTCCACTTCTTCGCCTTGTTGGGCCCCTTACCATAAGGGTTGGCGGCAAGCGCCTCATAGACCTGCTTGGTCGTCAGCTTCATGCCGGGGCCCTTGATGGACTCCGCGAAGGCGAGGCCATCAAGGCCGATCTGCACTTCGATAATCTCGTTCACGCCGTTCTTCTTGCACAGCTCGAACTCGCTCTTCTTGAGGCGGCGCGATGCGTTGGCAATGTCCGGGTGCTGGCTGCCGACGCCCGCGCAGAACAGCTTCACGCCGCCGCCAGTACCGGTGGATTCAATGATCGGCGCCTTCATGCCGGGGTTGGCTTGCGTGAACAGCCCGACGGTTTCCTGTGCGAACGGATAGACTGTCGATGAACCGACAGCGCGGATCTGGTCACGCGATGCGCCTGCACCGCCGCCGGATTGACCCTGGCAACCGGCGAGGACGAGCAGCGATGCCGCGAAAAATGCATAACGCATGAGAAAATCTCCAGAGGCGAACTTGATTTGCTGGCGTCGCCTTAGAGCCAGCTTCATCGCGCCTTTGTGACGGTTTTGTTTCCCTTTTGTGACATCGCCTTCCCCAAGCCCAACTGCAAAAGGGCTGTCAGTGGCGCTCGACGGTCTCAGAAGGGCGGAAAGCCGCCAGTTCCACCGTGATTGTGGTACCCACGCCGACCGTGCTGGAGAGGTGAAGAATTCCGCCGTGGCGCTGCACGATATGTTTCACGATCGCCAGACCAAGGCCGGTGCCGCCCATCACACGGCTGCGGCTCGAGTCGACGCGATAAAAGCGCTCGGTGAGTCGCGGCAGATGTTCCGCTGCGATGCCATCGCCCTGATCAGTGACGCTGATCATGATCATGTCGGCATCATTGGTTTTGACTGCCACGGTGACGGCGGTGCCGGGCGTGCCATATTTCAGGGCATTGCTGATGAGATTGTGCAGCAATTGGCTCAGCTGCGCGCGGTCGCCCCGCACCGGCGGCAAGTCCGGCTCCACCTGCACGACAAGATCCTGCCCGCGCTTGTTCTGGCCCTGCCGAAACACGCCAGCCACTTCCTCGACCAACGATGCCAGCGGCACGGGCTGATCGGGTGAGCGATATTTGTCCGCCTCGATGCGAGA
>CAMLFF010000378.1 GCA_946479185.1 uncultured Sphingobium sp. | reverse complement strand
GAGCAATGTGCGATGCCCGGTGGCAGCGAGCGCCGTAGCCAGATTAATTGCCGTCGTGGTTTTCCCGACCCCACCCTTTTGATTGGCAATCGCGATGCTGATCATTTGCCTCTCCAACGTGCGGTGGTCATGCGTTTTGCGGCACTCATATTTGGCGCGCGCACGGGGTATTTGCGTGCAAGATTGTGGATTGTCACAATCGCGCTTTCGGTATCGGTAATGCTCTGTTCCACGTGGAACACTCCTTGCCACTCCCGCCGAACCGCCTCGACTTCACGCATAGCGTTACGCCCTTTTGGGAGAAGCCACCTAGTGCTTTCATCACCCAAATGGCTGGCACTTGGAAGAAGTCGATCCAAAGGAGCATAAGCGCGCGCGGATATGATCTGGGCGGGCCGATTGACCTCCACTCGCTCCACCTTGGTGGAGCACACTTCCGCATGAGGCAATGCCAAAGCATCGATGCAACGGTCCAAAAATGCTGACCGTAATGGGCGCATTTCCACCAGCTTAATCGGAGCGAAACGCGCACAGGCAATCACGATACCGGGGAAGCCGGCACCGGTGCCTAGGTCAATCCACAGGCCATCGGTCTGATGGGGTGTGAGGTTGAGCAACTGCGCGGAGTCCACAATGTGCCGGCTCCAAATCTCGTCGCGGCTGGCCGCCGATATCAAATTCTGGCGATCAGCTTCATCCAGGACCAAATCGACGAAGAGCGCCAAGCGATCGCCGACTTGCTGATCATACCAGCTTTGTGTTGCCAGCCAGGACCGTGCCTCTTCCTCTGTCATGCTGCGCGCTGCCGTGCGGCGACGAGCAGGGCCGCCAATGCTGCTGGCGTGACACCTCTGATCCGCGCCGCAGCGCCGAGTGTCTCCGGCTGCGCTAAGGACAGACGCTCAATCATTTCGCTACTCAGTCCACCAATCCTTGAGAAGTCGAGATCGGGCGGCAGGAGGATTGCTTCGTTCGCCCTAAGCGCGCGAACCTCTGCCTCCTGCCGCTGAACATAGGGATCATAAATCGCGTCCTGCATAAGCTCACCCACTAAATCATCCGCTTGCGAAAATGTAGGAGCGATTGAATTGATGTGAGTGATATCAACGGTGGGAAAGCGCGCCCATTCGCGTAGCGTCCGTTGAACGCCGTCATTGCGCACATCTGCGCCTGCAGATTGCAATATGGTCGCAGACATAGTCTGATCGAGAATGAAATCCAACTCGTGCCGTCTTGAACACCGCTCTTGCCACCATGATGCCCTCGCCTCGCCAACGAGACCATGCGCAATCCCAATGGGCGTAAGCCGCGTCGCCGCATTGTCTGCCCGCAAGCGCAGTCGAAATTCCGCACGCGCCGTCAGCATCCGGTACGGCTCGGTGATCCCTTGCAGGCATAGATCATCGATCAAGACGCCAATGTAACTTTCGCTCCGGTCTAGGATCAGCGGCTCGAGATCGAGCGCCTGGGCAGCGGCGTTCGCGCCTGCGACTAGCCCCTGTGCCGCAGCTTCCTCATAGCCGGTCGTCCCGTTAATCTGTCCCGCGAGAAACACACCCGGCATGTTCGGCAAAGCCAATCTGCGGTCCAGCGCACGAGGGTCGATATGGTCATACTCGACCGCATAACCGGGAACAACCATGTCGATATTTGCCATGCCCGCCAACGTCTTCAGAAAGGCGTGCTGCACCTCTGCAGGCAGAGAGGAACTCAAGCCATTGGGGTAAATGAGGTTGCTGTCCAAACCCTCCGGTTCGAGAAAGATCTGATGACCATCGCGGTCGCCAAAGCGAACAACCTTATCCTCAATCGAGGGGCAATAGCGCGGACCCCTGCCCTCAATGTCACCCGAGAAGAGCGGCGAAAGCGCAAGATTGTCGCGGATGATCTGATGAGTCTGTTCATTGGTCCGGCTTATTCCGCAACGCAATTGCGGCAGCCGATATTCGTCGGCCAACCCCATGAAGGACATCGTCCAAGCATCGCTGTCCGATGGCTGGTCGGGAAGCTGAGCCCAATCGATCGTTCGCCCATCCAAGCGCGCTGGCGTGCCGGTCTTCAGCCGCCCCATTGGAAGCGCCAACGCACGCAGTTGGACCGCTAGCTCTTGTGCCGCATGTTCGCCAATCCGACCGCCTGTTTCGCGCTCCTTGCCCCGGAACATGATGCCGCCGAGAAATGTGCCGGTCGTCAGAACGACCGTCGGTGCGCTGATCTCGCTGCCGTCACTCAGCTCGACACCCTTGACGATCTGTCCAGCAGCAAGGCGAAGCTTGGCAACCTCGCCCTCGACGACTTCAATGTGTGGGTGGGCGCGCGTCATGCGTTGAATGGCATCGCGATAGAGAGTGCGATCCGCCTGCACACGCGGGCCTCGCACTGCCGCGCCTTTGCTCGCATTCAGCATACGCCGGTGGATAGCCGCATGATCGGCGGCGCGGGCCATGAGCCCATCGAGGGCGTCGATCTCCCGAACAAGATGCCCCTTGCCCAAGCCGCCAATCGAAGGGTTGCACGACATTTCGCCAACTCGAGCAGCGTTGGCAGTCACCAGAGCGACGCGGGCGCCACGTCGAGCCGCCGCCGCTGCAGCTTCGGTGCCAGCATGGCCGCCACCGACAACGATAACATCAAAGGCTGTGTGAACGTGCATCGGCATTGCAATAGAG
>CAMLFF010000377.1 GCA_946479185.1 uncultured Sphingobium sp. | reverse complement strand
GCATGGTCGCTCAGGTCGATCCCGAAAAAGCCGATCTGCGCGCCCGGCGCATAGAAATCCAGAACAGCGTCATAGTCCCGATCGTTGAACGCCTGCGCGTAACGCTCATAATCCGCCCGTTCCATCATCCGCTCCTCATGCCCGTTTTTTCTGGCCTTGCGTGATTCATTAACGATCGTTACGGTTATTACAAGAGCCCGCTGAGACGAGGCCATAGAGGATGCAAGATATGAGCAGAACGCCGCAGGAAGAGCGCAACCTGAAGCTGGTCATGGACATGTTCGACCATGTGCTGATCCCCTTCGATGCCGACGCTGCCGATGATTACATCGCGTCCGATTATATTCAGCATAACCAGTTGGTCGATACCGGCATCGAACCGCTCAAAGCCTTTCTGCGCAAGGTGCGTGTGGAAAGCCCTGACGCCACGCACGACATCAAACGGACCTTTGTCGAAGGCGATCATGTTATCGTCCATTATCATGTCTGCCGCTGGCCGGGGGACGCGGGCTTCGCGGTGATGGATATCTTCCGCATCGAGGGCGACAAGATCGTCGAGCATTGGGATGTGATGCAGGATGTGCCTGCGGACAGCCCAAACCCCCACTCACCATTCTGACGCCGGACGGGAACAGGACTATGCGTTTTAAGGACAAGGTCGTGCTGGTCGTCGGCGGCAATAGCGGCATAGGGCTGGCGAGCGCGCAGGCCTTTGCGGCGGAGGGCGGCATCGTCCACCTCACCGGACGCGATCAGGCGACCATCGATACCGCAGTGGCCAGCATTCCCGGAGCAACGGGCCATCGCGCAGACGTCTCCGATCTGGACAGCCTCGATCCGGCACTTGCTGCCATCAAGGCACAACATGGGCGACTGGACGTGCTGTTCGCCAATGCGGGCGTTGGTGGATTTGCGCCGGTGCGCGAGATCACGCCGCAGGATTGGGATCAGGTTCACAATATCAATCTGCGCGGCTGCATCTTCACGATCCAGAAAGCGCTGCCATTGATGGGCGCTGGCGGATCGATCGTGGTGACGGGATCGATTGGCGGCCATGCCTTCGTGCCCGGCAACACAACTTATGCCGCTGCCAAGGGTGGGCTTGCTGCCGCGCTCAAAGTGATCGCGGGCGAACTGGTGAGCGAGGGTATTCGCGTCAATCTGGTCAGCCCTGGCCCCATCGAAACGCCATTGCTTTATCGCAATCCCGGCCTGACGGGTGATGCGGTCGACAGGCTACGCGAAACGATGATCAACGCCATACCGATGCGCCGCATGGGCCGACCCGAAGAGGTCGCCCGCGCCGTGCTCTTCTTCGCGTCGGACGATGCGAGCTTCATCACGGCTGCCAATCTCTTCGTGGATGGCGGCACGCTCGAACTGGGTTGAGAGGATAGAAAGCAATGGACAGCATTTTTTCGACGATCGACAACCCCAAGCTGGAATTCGCAATGGAAGTGCGGCTGCAATTCCCGCGCGTCCAGACCATCGCGAATAGCCCGTGGGGCGGCACGCGCGGCGCGGTCTATGTGGAAAGCGGCACGTTCGAGGGGCCATTGCTGCGCGGCAAGGCCGTGCCGGGTTCCGGTGGCGACTATGCCTATTTCCGGCCGGACGATGTGGCGGTGTTCGACGCGCGCTACATGCTGGAGGAGGATGACGGCACACTGATCCTCATCAACAATCGCGGCTTTCTGTGGGGCCGCAAGCCCGACACCATGGAAAAATTGCGAGACTGGGCCTTCCGCGAGGGTGAGCCGGTCGAACAGCAGGAATATTATCTGCGCGGCAACCCCAGTTTCGAATGTTCGGTCGGCAAGCATGACTGGCTGACCAAACATGTGTTCGTGGGCGTTGGCGAGCGCCGCGCTGACGGCAATGTGCTACGCTACTATGCGCTGACCTGACAGGAGATCAGCATGTCCGCCGCTGAGGAAAGCACTGAAGAGCGCAACAGCCGCATCGTCATCGACATGTGGCAGAAGGTGATCCGCGAGGGCAGCCGGGAAGCGGTGATGCGTTACATCGCGCCCGGCTATATCCAGCACAATGTCAACATGCCCTCGGGCCGGGAGCATCTGCTGAGGCTGGTGGATATCATCAATGATACGCCCGCCGACTTCAAGCCGCCGCGCTACAAGGAGCTGGTGCGCACCGTGGCGCAGGGCGATCATGTCGTGGTGATCTGGGAGCAGGAGCAGGATGATCCCAACGTTCCCGGCGCAACCTATATCGGCCACGCGTTCGACATGTTCCGGCTGGAAGACGGCATGATCGTCGAGCATTGGGACGATACGCGTAAGTGGCCCCAGCCTTGGTAACGGGGCCCTGGTAATCGAGGTGAGAGTGACATGACCGAACGCACCACAAGCCTGAAGCCCGCTATCGACGTGCCGGATGGGCAGACCGCGCCGGTCATCGCTGCCGATCATGCGCAGTTGCTACACAGTGACGATCCCATTCTCGCCGCCAACAAGCGGCTCTGCTATGATATGTATCGCACCGTGTTGCAGGCAGGGCATGCCGACCGGGCGCCGGACTTCATCGGCCCGCACTACACCCAGCATAATCCCAATGTGGTGAGCGGCGTTCAAGCGTTGCAGACGTTCATTCGCGGATCGCGCCCGCAACGCGAGATTTTGCCGCGTATCGAGCTGCCGCTCGTGTCGAT
>CAMLFF010000376.1 GCA_946479185.1 uncultured Sphingobium sp. | reverse complement strand
CCGACAAAGATATGGAGGCCCGAGCCGGAATCGAACCGGCGTGCGAGGATTTGCAGTCCTCTACGTCACCACTCCGCCATCGGGCCTCAGTCGGCATCTCTGCGGTTTTGGCCCGCTAGCGGTAAACGCGCGGCAGTGCCAGCCCTTTTTCCACCGCCGTTGATCGAGATGCGCTCATGCGTAGCGGCTGCGCGACGAACGCTGGTGCATGGGCGCCCCTCCTCACACCCCGCTTTCAGCGTATTTACGCCGAAAAGACTTTCACTGTGCATTGCAAAAAAGCTACAGGAGCAGGCAATGTCAATTGCTGTATTGTTTAGGCAACACAGTCATGCCATCGGGGATTTCATGACCGAGCAGAATTTCACGGCGATGCGCCGCGCTATGGTGGAAAGCCAGTTGCGCACCAGCGATGTCAATGAGCCGTACATCATTGAGGCGTTTCTTGCCGAACCGCGCGAGGAGTATCTTCCGCAGGAGCGCCGCAGCGCCGCCTATATCGATCGCGCCGTGCCGCTATCGGCTGATCGTGCGCTCAACCCGCCAATCGCGACCGCGCGCCTCATCGTGGAAGCTGCGCCCCGCGCCGGGGACAAGGTTCTGCTGATCGGCGCGGCCACGGGCTACACTGCGGCGTTGCTCGCACGGCTTGGCTGTGACGTCACCGCCGTTGAGGAAGATGAGACCCTCGCCGCGCTCGCCCGCACCACACTTGCGGGCAAGCCCGGCATCACGCTGCAAACCGCACCCCATGCGGCTGGCGCTCCGGCTGGCGCGCCCTATGATATTCTTTTCATCGATGGTGCGGCTGAAGACGTTCCGCAGGCGCTGATCGATCAGCTCAAGGTCGATGGCCGCGCTGTTTTCGCCCGCCTGGAGCGCGGCGTGACCCGGCTCTGTGTTGGCACGCGCACCTCCGGCGGCTTTGGCGCGCGGGCCTTCGCGGATAGCGAAGCTGTGACGCTGCCCGGCTTTGCTCGTCCAAAGACCTTCTCCTTCTGACCGGAAGTCGAACCGCTTATGTCCTTTCGTCCTGCACTGCGCCTCGCGATCATCACTGCCCTGCTTGGCTCGACCGCGTTGCCCGCACAGGCCGAGACGCTGCAGGAAGCGCTGGTCGCTGCCTATCGAGACAATCCCACGCTCACCGCGACCCGCGCAGGCCAGCGCGCGACGGACGAAAATTACAACATCCAGAAGTCAAACGGCCTGCCGGATGTGGGCCTGTCATCCATCTTCAACGAATCGGCTCATAATCGCCCGCTCAACCCGCTCACGCCCAGCCGCACCCTGACCTCAACGCTCAGCGCCAGCGTGCCGCTCTATTCCGGCGGACGGGTGCGCAACGGCATCATCGGCGCGAAGAACCGCATCGAGGCCGGGCAATATGATGTGCGCGCCACGGAATTGTCGATCTTCAGTCAGGTCGTCGCTGCTTATATGGATGTGATCCGCGCCGAATCGGTCGTGTCGCTCAGCCGCAACAATGTGCAGGTGCTGGAGGTCAATCTCCGCGCGACCAACAACCGCTTCCAGGTCGGCGATCTCACCCGCACGGACGTTGCCCAATCCGATTCGCGCCTGGCCATCGCGCGCGGCGATTTCCGCACCGCTGAGGCGAGCCTCATCGAGGCGCGCGAGCGCTTCATTCAGCTTGTCGGCCATGAGCCGGTGAACCTGCAGCAGCCCCCCATTCTGCCCGGCCTGCCCGCCACGCCGGATGAAGCCGTGGATATTGCGCTTGCCAGCAATCCGGATCTGGCAGCGGCCCGCAAGATTCGCGAGGCGAGCGGCTATGATGTGCGCGTCGCCAAGGGATCGCGCCTGCCGACCATTTCCGCCTTCGCCAATGGCCAGCATTTTACCGATCTTGCATCGCGCGATGGCTTCAATAGCGCGAACGATGCCGGCCAGGTGATTGTCGGCGCGCAGCTCAACCTCCCCCTCTATCAGGGCGGGCGCCCTGCCGCCCAAGTCCGCCAGACGCAGGCCTTCGAGCAGCAGGCGATGGAGAATGAGACGGCTGTCGAGCGCAGCGTCATCGCGCAGACCCGTTCGCTCTATTCAAGCTGGCAGGCCAGCAATGAGGTGATTGCCTCCAGCCGCGTCGCTGTCGATTCGAGCGGGCTTTCGTTGCAGGGCGTGCGCGCCGAGAACAGCGTCGGCACGCGCACCATCCTCGACATTTTGAATGCAGAGCAGGAAGCCTTCATCGTGCGCGTCCAGCTCGTCACGGCTGAGCGCAATGCCTATGTCGCGGCCTTCTCGCTGCTGGCGGCGATGGGCCGCATCAGCCCGACAGACTTTGGCGTTCCGGCAAGTGATGTCATTGATCCGCGCAACAATTATCAGCGCGTGAAGGGCAAGTGGTTCGATTGGGATGATGACGCCAAGCCCGCGCCGATTTCCACGCGAACAGTTGACTCCGCTGCGCAAACCGCGACAGTAAAGATCTCAGAAACCAATTGATCGCTAGGACCACTATGGGGGCCATGCCGAACGAACCGTCGATGGAGGAGATTCTTTCCTCGATCAAACGGATCATCGCCGAGGAGGATCTCACCTCTGCGGCCCCGCGTGCGCCGCGCAAAGCGGCTGCGCCCGCTGGCACGATCAATGGTGATGCGCTGAACGGCACCGATGCCGATGCCGCCGACGATCAGATTCTCGAATTGACCGATGCG
>CAMLFF010000375.1 GCA_946479185.1 uncultured Sphingobium sp. | reverse complement strand
GATCACCGTGGATTCGGTGATGATCTGGCCATCATGCCAAAGCGCCGGCACCTGCCCGCGCGGGTTGATCGCCTTGAACCAGTCGGAATGCTGCTCGAACTTGGCGGGATCGATGAAGATCTGCTCGAACGGCAGCGCCTTCTCATAAAGCGTCGCCAGCGGCTTGAGCGAATTGGCGCCGGGGCCAAAGCTGTAAAGTTTCAAGGTCATCATTCTCTCCTGAATCTGGTCTTGCACTGACATGCGCGAAAAGGGCGTGGCTGATAAGGGGCCACGCCACCGCGTTTCGTCAGGCGTCTTTCTTGTCGCCTTCCGCGAAGACGCGGGTGCGGTCCTTGGCCCAGTTCACCAGCGCCTCGACCCGTTTGCGCGCGCCCTCAGGATCGCTCTCCATCGGCGCGACGGAATCGATGATCGCGCCAAAATGCTTCTCAAGCCCTTCCTTCATCTCGGGATAGGGGATGATGTAGAGCGCATTTTCCTGAATACCCTTGAAGATCGCTTCACCCAGCGCCTCAGGCTCAAGACCATGCGCGTGGATGGACTGGAGCGAAGCGATCGACTGCTCATTCTCCACATAGCCGCTGCTGCCATATTGAGCAGGTCGCAGCTTGGAGGCTTCGGCAATATTCGACTTGATATTGGCAGGCGTGCAGACCGAGACGCCGATGCCATATTTCTCAAGCCCCTGCCGATAGCCTTCCATCAAATTGATGCTGGCAGCCTTGGCGGCGGAATAGGGTCCGGCGAGCGCGCTGCCCATGAAGCCGCCGATGGAGGACACCGTGATGATATGACCGGGAACGCCCGCTTCGATCATGCGGGGAATGAAGGTGACGCAGCCATTGATCACGCCATTGAGGTTGACGCCGATGATCCAGTCAAAGTCATCATAGGTGGTCTTCTCGATAGGGCCGAAGCTGTTCACGCCTGCAGTATTGGAGAGGATGGTCGGCGCGCGACCGAACACCGCCTCGACCTCATCGGCCGCCTTGGCATAGGCAGCGCGATCCATGATATCCAGCACGATGCCATGCGCGTTGATACCCTCAGCCTTCAGCAGCGCCAGCGCCGCATCGATGGCGGGCGCGCGCACATCGGCAATCACGATCTGCGCGCCTGCACGCCCGAAGACCTTCGCTTGACCAAAGCCTGCGCCTGATGCGCCACCTGTAATGAATGCCAATTGCTCCTTAAAGTCCAACATCGCCATCAACTCCTAAGCCCATCTTTACGGATGGAATTTTACAATGATGGCAGCGCGCAAGCGATGGATCGTCGGATCAATCCGCTCACGAGTCACAAACTGCCTTGCGGGCGGTTTTCACTCAAATCTGGACAATGTCAACAATCACAAGGCGTTCATGACGATCAACAGTGAATTGGAAGCGGCGGCCATCGGGCAGCGTGGCCTCATAGCGCAGATAATGTGTTGCCGGGTCTTCCCAGTCATCCACGGTCATGGCAGCCCCATCTGCGCGACACCAGTAGCCGGGCTCAGGGAAATTGGCGAAGAGGTCGATATGCTCTGCCCGAAGGCAAGAAAGGCGCGCCACATGATCTTCCAGCGCGATATCCCGCCCTGCCCAATCCACCCATGAGAGGGCATTATCCTGCGCATAGGCATTGTTATTGCCTTGCTGGGTGCGGCCAAATTCATCGCCCGCAGTAAGCATGATCGTGCCGGTGGAGGCAAATAAAGTGGCAAGCAAGGCGCGCAAATCCGTCTGTCGGGCGGCGATGATGGCGGCATCATCGCTCGCCCCCTCGACACCATGATTCCAGCTTAAATTATCGCCATGCCCATCGCGGTTATGCTCGCCATTGGCCTGATTGTGGCGCTCGACATAGGCGACCATGTCGGCCAGCGTGAAGCCATCATGCGCGGCGAGATAATTGACGCTGCGGCTGGGCTTGCCGAAAATATCCGACGAGCCCGCAAGGCGCGTTGCCAGCTTCGCGATGCTCCCATCGCCGCGCCAGAAGCGGCGCGCATCATCGCGGAAGCGATCATTCCATTCCAGCCAATTGGGCGGGAAATTGCCAAGCTGGTAGCCATCATGACCGATATCCCAAGGTTCAGCGATCAGCACGCGATCGGCGAGCCAGGGATCGGCAGCAATTTCCGCAAAGAAGGGCGCGTGACGATCAAAGCCGGGGCTGCGCGCGAGGATTGGCGCGAGATCGAAGCGGAAGCCGTCAATGCCAGCGACCTGCACGAAGCGGCGCAGGCTGGCAAGCATCAGCGCGCGGACCTGCGGCTGGCCGAAATCGATGGTGTTGCCGGTTCCTGCATCATTAATGAGCTGGCCGCCGGGCTGCTGCGCATAATAGTGTCGCTCGCCAAGGCCGCGCATCGAGAGCGTCGGCCCGAGGCGATCGCTTTCGCCGGTGTGATTGAGCACCAGATCGAGCAACACGCCAATGCCTGCCGCATGCAGCGCGGCGACGGTTTCACGCAGCTCATCCATGCCGCCGGGCACGATGCGCGGATCGAGCGCCATCGGCGCGACCGGGTTGTAACCCCATGCATTAGCGAGGCCGAGCGGCGGCAAATGACGCTCATCGATCCATGCGACGATGGGCATCAGCTCCACGGCGGAGACGTGCAGCTTTTGGAGATGCGCGATGATGGCGGGGTGCGAGATCGGAAGAGCACACGTCTGAACTCCAGTCACTTCCTGTGATC
>CAMLFF010000374.1 GCA_946479185.1 uncultured Sphingobium sp. | reverse complement strand
GCGCGCTGCTCTGGCTCGGGGCGCGGATCATCTATCTGCCGCTTTACGCAGCAGGCGTGCCGGTTATCCGCACGCTGGTGTTCATGGTGAGCCTTGTGGGCCTGTTGATGCTGCTCTGGCCTGCGCTGCGCATGACCTTCTGAGCGGCTGGCTGCCCGCTCTCGCTCAGCCCTTGTTGCCAGCGAGCGCGTGCAGCATCTCGCGGATGGGCGTGACGTCATAGCCCGCTGCGCCTGCGGTATCGGCGATGGTGTCGGGCGCATCGCCAGCACGGGCGCGGGCGAGCGACCATAAGAGCGTGCTGCGTGTGCCGGAGCGGCAATAGCAGAGAACCTTGCCATCGCCATTGTCGCTCAGCGCCTTGTCCAGCGCATCGAGCTGCCAGGGCGCAAAGCCGCTATGGGTGACGGGGATGGCGATATAATCCAGCCCGGCAGTGCGCGCGGCGGCCTCGATCACAGGGCCGGGGGTCTGATCGGGGCTTTCATCCTCGGGCCGGTTGTTGACGATCAGCGTCACACCGAGCGCCTTGGCCTCGTCCACGGTCTCGACGCTTATTTGCGGCGCGACGAAGATTGAGGGGGTTAGTGGCGTGAGCATGATGATCTCCGGGGCTGCTTGAGCAAGCGTCCTACGCGCAGAGGCGGCGCTCGCGCAACATTGGGCTGCCAATTGCCCCCTCAGAGCGCCTTCTCAAAGATCAGGTATGTCTTGTTGATCTGGGCATTGATTGCCTCAGCGATGGCCTTCATTCCCTGATTATCATCAAGGATCCAGCCGATTTCGCTGCGGGTAGAGCCATAATGGGCAATCGCATCCTGCCGGATATATTCGATCATCATGAAGGCCAGCTGGCTCGCCATGCGGGAGGATTGCAGGCGCTGGACGACGCCCATCAGTGGCACGCGCTGGGTGCGGCATTTGGGCTTGTGTAGCCACCAGAGCAGCTTGGCCCAGCCGAAGGGGAAGAGCTTGCCATTGAGCGAGCCCTGCACCTCGTTGAGATCGGGCAGGGTCATCATGAAGGCGACAGGCTCGCCATCCAGCTCGGCGATGCGGAACAGATCCTCGAACACCAGCGGCTTTAATTGCTTGCCAAAATGCTCCACCTCATGATCGGTGATGGGCACGAAGCCCCAGTTGCGGCCCCAGGCATCGTTGAGGATGGCGAGGATGATCGCCGCTTCCCGATCGAACTGGCTCTTATCTACTTTGCGCACGACGATGCGCTCATTGCGCTCGCCGGATTGGATGACGCGCTTGATGATCGGCGGGAAATCGCGCGTGATATCCAGATCATAGGTGTTGAGCGACTTGACGCTGGTATAGCCTGCCGCCTCGATCCAGTCGCGATAGACCGGCAGATGGTGGCCCATCATGACCGTTGGCGGATGATCGAAGCCATGCACGAGCAGCCCCGGCTCCTCCCAGATTGAGAGCGACATGGGGCCGAGCACGCGGGTCATGCCCTGACCGCGCAACCAATCCTCACCAGCGGCGAGGAGCGCGGCGGCGGCCTGCGCATCGCACGCCTCGAACATGCCGAAATTGCCGGTGCCGGGGCCCATGCCCTGCTCGGCAGGCATGCCGATCGCCAGATGATCGATATGGGCGCTGATGCGGCCGACGACCTTCTTGCCGCGCCGCGCGACGAAATATTGATGATCGGCATGCTCGTGGAACGGGTTCTTGCCGGGGGTGAGCAGGCTGTACACTTCGCTCTTGAGAGGCGGCACCCAATTGGGATCATTGGCATAGATCGCCCATGGCAAATCGACGAACGCCTTGAGGTCTGCCTTGTCGGAGACGGGCGTGATCACTAAATCAGCTGTTGCCACGGCGGTGCCTTTGTTACCCGCGCCACACGAGTAGGCGCGGATTTGAAGGCGCAGCACTGCGTAACTCGCACTGCTATTGTCAACCCGGATGCCGCCAGGGCCGGACGAAATCACATTGCTGCCATGATCTGAGCCCAATTATCGCGTAGGAAAGACCCATGACTGCAATGAACCCACTCGCGGCGATTGGCCCAACTGCCGACATCGAGCCCGACAAAAGCAAACGCTCGCTGGCGACTGTGCCGGATGACAAGGCGATGCTGCGCGCCGTGACGGAGCTGACGCGAGACCTGATCACCGCGCGGCCCTCCATCTATTGGCCGGATTTTCTGGCCTCGGCGTTGCTCGGCTATGCGGCGCTGGCGGTGGCGATTATGACTTCGCAGGGTTGGCTGGTAGCCGTTGCTGGCATCATTGCAGCGCTGGCGCTGTATCGCGCGACGAGCTTCATACATGAGCTCACGCATATTCGGCAGGGCGCGTTGCCGGGGTTTCGTTTCGTGTGGAACCTGATCATCGGCATCCCGCTTCTGTTCCCCTCCTTCCTCTACGAAGGCGTGCACACGCAGCATCATGCCAAGACGCGCTATGGGACGAGCGAAGATCCGGAGTATCTGCCGCTGGCGCTGATGAAGCCCTGGTCGCTGCCCTTGTTCATCATCGTGTCGGCTCTCGCGCCGCCTGCGCTGATCTTTCGCTTTGGCGTGCTGACGCCGCTCAGCCACATCATGCCGCCGCTGCGCCGGTTCATCACCGCGCGCTATTCGGCGCTGTCGATCAATCCCGCCTATCGTCGCAAGGCGCCTGAGGGTGCATTTGCTCGCATGTGGGCCTGGCAGGAGGCCGGGGCGAGCCT
>CAMLFF010000373.1 GCA_946479185.1 uncultured Sphingobium sp. | reverse complement strand
ATTGGGCAGACGCGGATCGATGAGAGCGATGGAGCGCCAGCCCGCATGAACCAATGAAGCGAACGGGTGTTCAACGGATTATGGAACCAAGCGCTTTTTCTCCGATTCATATTTCCTGGGCCGAAGCGATCCTCCGCATCGGCGCCTCGATGGTGCTGCCGATGCTCATCGGCATCGACCGATTTCTGCGCCGCAAGCCAATCGATTTTCGTCCGTTCATGATCGTCGCGCTTGCCGCATGCGCGCTCTCAATGACGATCATGGAACTTGCCGCCCGCAACGTAGATCCAGATGTCGAGTTGGGTCTCAGCCGTGTCTTCGCGGGCGTCATCACCGGCATCGGCTTTCTCGGCGCGGGCGCGATGTTCCGGGAAGAAAATTATGTGAAGGGCGCTGGCTCAGCCGCCTCGATCTGGGCGGCAGGCGCAATCGGGCTGATCTGCGGTGTCGGGCTGCTCTGGCTCGCCGGGATGCTGGCAGGCGGCGTGTTGCTCATTCTGGTAGTCAGCGCGCCGTTCACCGGGAAATATGATGCTGACTGACTTTGGCGCTTATGGCGGCAATGGGGATCGAAAAGGGATCAGGCGGCGTTAGCCTCTTATGATCTTTGATAGTCTGAACGGCCTTTTGCGCGTGATCATCGTTGGGTTCCTCGCTTATGCAGCGATGGTCATCATTCTGCGGATCGCCGGTAAAAGATCCCTCGCGAAGCTCAACGCTTTCGATCTGGTGGTGACGGTCGCGCTCGGCTCCACGCTGGCTACGGTGCTGCTCAGCAAGGATGTTGCGCTTCTTGAGGGCGTTCTTGCGTTCACCCTGCTTGCAGCCTTGCAATGGGTGGTTTCGCGTCTTTCGATATCGCGCCAATGGTTCCGGCGGCTCGTCCGCTCGGAGCCCAGGATGCTGTTTGAAAATGGCACCCACCGGCGTGACGCGATGATCCAGGAACGTGTCACCAGCAACGAGATTGACGCCGCCGTGCGCAATGCCGGGCTCGGCGGGCTCAATCTGGTTGCGGCTGTGATATTGGAAACGGATGGGAGCATGAGCGTGATCAGCAAGGATAAGGCAGGCGACGGCTCGGCTTTGCAATCGGTCAAGAGGTGATGTCAGTCAGGCATTTTTGTGGGGCACACTTCAACGCCTTGCATCGAAGACGGAGGCAGGGCGTGCTTTGAGAAGCTTCACTCTAGTTCCCAATTCCCTTTCCAGCATCGCGAGCATCCAGCTACGATGGCGCGCGAGATAATCGGCAAATCCGTCCGGTTTGGCAGGGTTGAAAGTTGGAACGGCCCAATCAGCGACCGGGGCTTTGTAATCGGGAACGACCACGCCGCTTTCGTCATTTGGCGGATCGATATGCTGGCCGAGATAAGTGTTGCCTTTGAACCGGATAAATTTGGCGGGCGAGAAGCCTGGCGAGATCAAATAATCCGGCCCGTTGCGACCGACCTCACTGCCATATTGCGCCGTGCCTGCAACCGCGAGGCGATTATTCTCGAAGCGCACGTCGCTCGCCCAGCCTTGCCATTCGGTCGCCACCACCATCTGGATGTCCTGGGCTTGCGTGACATGCACCACATTCTTCTCGATCAATGCGTCCGTAACGCCGCCGGACAATTGGAAAATCCGTGAGCCATCGTTGCGACTGACATTGTATCGCGCAACGGTGCCACGATTGCCCAGATTGTCCTTGTCATTCGGCTTTGGCGAGCAAATCAGCAGAAATCCGCCCGCATTGTCATGGCTATAATTGTAGATGATCGTCGTGCGGCGTGAGTTGAAATCAGAATCGAAGCCCTGCCCATCGTAGCGCGTGCGGGTGAAAGCGGCTTCGTTCAATTGGATGAGGCTATGGTCTGTGCTCCACTGCCAGATGCCAGCGCTATAGCCCGATGCCCGGCTCGCCGCATAGCGCACGATATTATGCTCGATAACCGCGCCATCGGTTCCGCGCGGCACGATGCCATCGCCGCCAATATCCTCCAGATAATTATCCCTGATGACGATGTCATAGCTGGGATACCAGCGCGCAACCGTCACCTGATCGCTGATGCCGGCAATGCCGGAGCGATCGACGCGCCAGATGATATTGCGCTCGATCACCAGATTATCGAACCGGGTCGGGAAGCGGGGGCCAAGGGCCTGGAACACGATCCCGCCATTATCCTTGCGCGCATTCGTGCCGCGCACATCGTGGATGTACATGTCGCTGATGCGAATGCCGCGTATGATTCCGGCATTTTCCGCGGATACGAGCACGCCATAGCGTGGCCCAGCTTCCGCGCCGTCATTCGTCAATTCAAGTCCGCTGACTGTGACATAGCTGGAATTGAGAATGGCAACCGCGTGCGGCGACACGCCCCCAGCATCAATGCGGGGCCGCGCACCTGCGCCAGTCGCTCGAATGGTTATTGGCGCGCCCTGACGGCCCGAGCGGGTGATTGTGAGCGGCTCCTTCCATGTAGAGCCCGCAGCGAGGAGGATATTGTCCCCAGGCTTCAGTGGCACTTTTTGAAGGCGATCGAGCGATCGAAATGCTTGCGTGCCAAGCCGACCGTCGAACCGATCGTCCCCTGTGACCGAGTTCACATGATAGGTCTCTGCCTGCACATGCGTGGCCGTCAGGCTCAGTCCGATAGCGACCAGCATGAGTGGCCGGCGAGTAGAGAAGGGAATTTCTCGCGCATGTCCTCGTTTCAGAT
Source organism: uncultured Sphingobium sp. (assembly GCA_946479185.1). The sequence continues at coordinate 1 of CAMLFF010000373.1, read as the reverse complement.
T
>CAMLFF010000372.1 GCA_946479185.1 uncultured Sphingobium sp. | reverse complement strand
GCGCGAGCAGCACGGGCGGATTATAGGCGACGCGGATGATGTGGCGGACACGATACTTCATGCCAATCTCGTCATGCCGGAGGCGCGAGGCGCATCCTCACCCTTGAGGAAGAAGCGATCATTGATCTTGTCGGACAGGGTGAGCAGCGAGGATTCGATCATGTCGAGATCGGCGCTGGTCAATTGCTCCGCCGTGGTGGCGCGCAGCCGGGCGGAGAGCGCGAGGGCAAGCTGCACGGGCTCTTCCGGCATGCCATCATCGCGCAGGGATGGCAGCGCGCGCAGATGCTCCAGGATCGCCTCGATCTGGAAATCGAGCGAGCGGGGGTTGCCCGGCTCCAGCACGAGCATATCGCGCACCGGCGCCAGTGCGAGCCCGGCGAGATAGCGATTGCGATAGCTGATCTGGCAATCGCACAGATCGAGCAGCAGGTTGAGATCATGCCCGCTCGCCTGATCCCCGGCGAAAGTCTTAACCAGCCGGCACAGATGGACGGCCCGCTCGATGCGTCGCCCGATTTCGAGGAAGCGCCAGCCGGAACTGCGGATCATATTTTCCGAGGCGAGGCCCGAGAGCGCGGCGCAGCGATCCAGCAGCTGCGCGACATGGGTCATGATGAGCGCCGGGCGCTCCTTGCTCACCACGCCGATCTGGTGATTGAGCAGGCGCCAGAAATCCACGGCGAGCCGCTCGCGCAGGCCGCGCCCGATGGTTTCAGCGGCCTTGAAGAGCGACTGCACACTGCCGGGCATGAGCGAATCGCTCAGCGCATGGATGCAGAGCGTGTTGACGCCACCAGCCAGCGAATCCTTGCGGGCTGCGCCCCATGTGACGAGGGTGGCGGCCACGCGCTCCAGCGTCTCCCGGTCGAGCGTCGAGGCGGCATCGCCCTCGATACTGCCGCCAACCAGCACACGCACCATGCGCAGCACCATTTCGCCACGTTCAAGGTAGCGGGCGAGCCAGAAGAAATTATCCGCTGCCTTGCTTGGGAGCGTGCCTGCCACCCGGCGAATCGGAACGGGCGCGCCGCGATCCAGCAGCGCATGGCCGACAAAGGGCTCATCCGTGACGATGCAGACATCGGCGGACATATCCCCCTCGCCCATCAGCACCGCGCGCATATCATCATGGGCCGCCAGCCGCGCGAAGCCGCCGGGCATGGCGCGCCAGACCCCCTGCGCATCGCGGGCGAGGAAGGCGCGTAGGATGAAGGGGCGCGGTTTCAACTCGCCATTCACAAGCGTGGGCGTGGTGGAGAGGCGGACAAGCTCCTGCCCGACATAATCGACCGGGCGCTGATCCAGCTCCGCGAGGAAGGCGGCGCGCTCATCGGGCGTGAGGCGAGCAGCGAGGCGGGCGCGGCCATGCGGGATGGCAGGCACGGCGCGCCCGAAGGCCGACCCGATTGCGAGCCGATCCACATTCTGGCGGACGAAGGCGCGCTCCTTATCCTGCCCGCACCACCATGTGGCGACATTGGGGATGAGCAGCGGTTCACCAAGCAGCTTGCGGCACAGGCGCGGCAGGAAGGCGGCGAGCACCGGCGTTTCCAGCACGCCAGCGCCGGGCCAATTGGCCAAAGCAAGGCCACCGTTGCGAATCGCCTCAAACAGATCCGGCACGCCGATGGTGGAGCGCGCATCAAAGGCGAGCGGATCGAGCAGATCGGTGCCCATGCGCCGCCACAAGCCATCGACCCGTTTGACGCCCTCGACCGTGCGCACGAAAAGCTGGCCGTCGCGCACGGTCAGGTCATCGCCCTCCACCAGCAAAATGCCGAGATAGCGCGCAAGATGCGCCTGCTCGGCATAGCTTTGATTGTAGCGACCCGGCGTGAGCAGGGCGATGCGCGGATCGGGTCGGGCGCAGATGGCGGCCATGCCCTGCCGGAAATCCGCGAAGAAGGGCGCGAGACGCAGGAAATTGACGACGCCGAGCGCATCATCGGTCGCACGCGTCATCGCGAGGCGATTTTCCAGCGCATAGCCAGCGCCCACGGGCGTGCGGACATAATCGGCCAGCACGCGCCACTCGCCATCGGGCCCACGCGCCAGATCGACCGCGTAAAATTGCAAGCGGTGGCCGTGGGGTGGGACGACGCCGTGCATTTGCGGCCAATAATCAGGCGCGCCTGTCACCATCGCAGCGGGCAATTCTCCCGACGCGATGAGGCTGCCCTCGCCATAAATATCGTCCAGCAGCATTTCCAGCAGCTCGGCGCGCTGGGCAAGGCCCTGCTCGATGGTCTGCCATTTCTTGGCATGCAGCAGGATCGGCACGGGACTGAGCGGCCAGACGCGCTCCTCCACCTCACCCGTGAGGCGAAAGGCCATGCCAAGATCGAGCACTTGCTGGGCGGTGCGCTCCTGCAAGCCGGTGAAGCCGCCCCGGTCCGCGCCCGCAATCGCACCGAACATCTGCGCCCGGCGCCGCGCCATCGCAGGATCGCGCTGCGCATCGAGCATCAGGTCGCCCCGCTTCGCCTCGCTGGCATAGCGCTGCAAAGCCAGGTCGATCCCCTCCTGCCCGGCAAGAGCGGGCGCCGCGCTGCTCAAAGGGTCGCGGGCCGTCGCAGATCAAGCGTCAAAGGAAACTCTCCCGTTTTCTCATCCGCGGGTAATGGCATGGAACCGGGCGTGTGGCCATAATCCTGAAAGCGCGCCTTGCGCCGGGCCTCCGCCTCATAGCTGTTCACCGGCACATCATCA
>CAMLFF010000371.1 GCA_946479185.1 uncultured Sphingobium sp. | reverse complement strand
TGCAGGAACAAGGTTAAAAGCCTGCTTACCTTAGGCTGGGAGATGCGGCAGGCCGGCGTTAGCGACGAGCATCCAACCTTCACTCAGGCCTTGGCGGGCGCATCCGGAAGGATCACCACAGTATCGCCAAGCTTCATCTGCTCGAACAGCATGCGGGCAAACTCATGAGGCAGGCCAATGCAGCCGTGCGTGGCGCTGCCCATGCGCACATTGCTGCCGTGCAGTGCGACGCCATCATCGGTCAGACGCAACATGTAGGGCATTGGCGCGTCATAAGTGCGCGAGTGATAATCGGCGTCTTTCTGCTTGATCTTAAACTCGCCGATGGGCGTCAGTTTGCCATCCGTGCCGAATAGAATGACCGCCGAGCCAATCTCATGTCCACCACGAAAAACGGAGAGGATCTGCTTGGCGAGATCGACCCGAACCCAAACGGGGCCATCGGGCACGCCCTTCTCATCCCAGACATAAGCGCCAAAGCGCATGGGCTGGTTGATGTTCAATATGCTGCGGACAATTTCCCGGCGACCATCCGGCAAGGTCAGCTCGACTTGGCTGCCATCGGGATAGGTCACGCGATCTTCAGGTTTTTTGGCGGCCTGCGCGATTGCAGCCATCGCCATTTCGGTATCAGCCGCGCGTTGTGCAAGCTTTTGCTGCCACTGCATGACCAATATCGCGATCACGCCGCTGATGACGAAGACCAGCAGGAAGCGCAGCCAGCGATACATGATCAGGCCTTAACGCGCGGGTTGCGCCCTCAGATTTTTGGCGAAGGCGCGGCGCTGATAGCGCAGCACTGCACCTGTCGTGAACAAACCAGCGATCAGTGTTAGCCACGTTGCTGGCTCGGGGACCGGTGGTGGTGGTGGTGGTGGCGTAACTGGCTCTTCTGGTGTGACTGGCTCTTCTGGTGTGACTGGAGTTTCGCCACCGGGATTACCCGGACCACCCCCGACAATGGGAGCGAAGCTTGGCCCTGGCACGAAGAAGCTCGGCGGTGTGCCGCCAACGTCGGCTAGCGGAACAACATCTGCTGGCGGCGCATCTGGCTGAGCGAACAAAGCCGTCGCAACCGGATCGGCTGCATCGGCAACGACGGGAAGCCCCATATCCTGCGCAGGCTCGACTGGAACATTTGCAAGGGTGCGCTCGGTAGGCGTGCCGACCGCTTTATGCTTGGTCTGATACATCGCGCCTGCACCACGTTCACCGGGTGAGCGGCCCTCGAACATTGCGGCGGGATCCTTGACGATCTGCGTGAGAGCGGCGCGGCCCTGACCGCCCACAGCAACGCTGTCGACGATGGACGCGCACAATATGCCAGCCAACACCGGCACGATCAGCGATGTCGCCATCCACTTGCGCTCGGTCTGCGGCACGCCAGCCTTCGTTCGGCTAAACGAAACATTGTCCGTCAACCAAGTCGAGATGCGGCTGCCCGCTGATGCGATGTTGTAAACCATATTCCGCACGCGCCCTGTTCAAGTACAGAAACAAAAATACTATATTCTTCGAGACTAAAAAACGCTTACCTTTTGTCTCAAAATGGCTCGCCTCCCAGCGTATTCGGCCAGTGTTACCACTCAACCTCTTTCGCCGAACAGCAAACCTGCTCCATATTGACGCCAAATTGCGTCAACATGGCTCAATCGCCCCGTCCCACATGCGGCTAGAAAGCCGTCACACTATGAGGACAATGTTCGTTAACACTTTATGAACTTGCATTATGCGCAAATGCCTTTGAAGAAAAGGCTGTTAAGCACGAAACCGTTCACAACTCGTCCGGTTCCTGTCGGATTATCAATCCATTGGGGCATAAAAGCCATACTGTGCCATTGCGGATCAAAGTGGGCCACAAAGGTTAAGAAGCTCGCCCGACATAGAGTCTTTCGCTCGATTTGGTGGTGAACCATAACAAGCAAGCTTGGCCCCGCCACTTTCTCATCGCGGATCTGCGCTTTTTGTTTTAGGAGCGGCGCCATGCCTTCCCTGGACCGTTCGATCTGGCTTTCCCTCGGTTCCGGACTGGTCGCGACGGCATTTGTCTTCGGCCTCTCAGGCAATCTCGAAGCAAGCGTCGTCACTGCCATCGCCAGCTTCCTGAGCGTCGCATTGCTGTTCGACGCCATCGAGCGCCGCACGAGCGAAGCCGCGCCGCGTCACGCACCTCTGGCACCCGGTGGCCCGAGCCTCGATCAGATCGATACGCTGTTGCAGGCCCTCCCCCACCCTGCCTTCATCGTCGAGCGCGGGCGAATCGAACGGTGCAACAAGGCCGCCTTGTCCCTGTTGGGCAAGCATATCAGCGGACAGGATGTGCGCCTCGCGCTGCGCTACCCGGCGGCGATGGAACTGCTGACCGGCGAGAACCGCACGACCACCCCGGCACGCGTCGAAATCATCGGCCTTGGCGCGCCGGGCCAGAGTTGGGAGTTGGACGTTCAACCGATCGGCAATGAGCGCTTGCTGGCGCAGCTCTTCGATCAAAGTGGGCGACAGGCGACAGAGCGGATGCGCGTGGATTTCGTCGCCAATGCCAGTCATGAATTGCGCACGCCGCTGGCGGGCATCCTCGGCTTCATCGAGACGTTACGCGATCCCGTCGCTGGCGGCGAGCAGGCGACGCGCGAGCGCTTCCTCACCATCATGGATGGCGAAGCGCGGCGGATGCAGCGCCTTGTCGATGATCTCATGTCGCTCTCTCGCATCGAGGCGGACAAATATCGCT
>CAMLFF010000370.1 GCA_946479185.1 uncultured Sphingobium sp. | reverse complement strand
TTCACCACTTCCTCCGGCGTGCCGGTCGCGACGATCTCGCCGCCTTTCACGCCGCCTTCCGGCCCCAGATCGATGAGGTAATCCGCTGTCTTGATGACATCGAGATTATGCTCGATCACCACGACGCTATTGCCCTGCTCGACCAGCGCGTGGAGCACTTCGAGCAGTTTGCGCACATCCTCAAAGTGCAGGCCGGTGGTGGGCTCATCGAGAATGTAGAGCGTGTTGCCGGTGGCGCGGCGCGATAGCTCCTTGGCGAGTTTCACGCGCTGGGCCTCGCCGCCCGAGAGCGTGGTCGCCTGCTGGCCGACCTTCACATAGCCAAGCCCCACTTCGGCGAGCATGGCCATCTTGTCGCGGATGGGCGGTACGGCCTTGAAGAATTCAACAGCGTCTTCCACCGTCATATCCAGCACGTCCGCGATGCTATGGCCCTTGAACTTCACCTCCAGCGTCTCGCGATTATAGCGCTTGCCGTGGCATTCCTCGCAGGTGACATACACGTCCGGCAGGAAGTGCATCTCGATCTTGATGAGGCCATCGCCCGAGCAGACCTCACAGCGGCCGCCCTTCACGTTGAAGGAGAAGCGGCCGGGCTTGTATCCGCGCGCGGCGGATTCCGGCAGATTGGCGAACCAGTCACGAATGTTGGTGAAGGCGCCGGTATAGGTCGCCGGGTTGGAGCGCGGGGTGCGGCCGATGGGCGACTGATCGATATCGATCACCTTGTCGAGATGCTCGAGGCCGGTGATCTTGTCATGCGCGCCAGCGATGACGCGGGCGCCATTGAGCGCGCGGGCGCTGGCGGCATAGAGCGTATCGATGGTGAAGCTGGATTTGCCCGAGCCGGACACGCCGGTGATGCAGGTGAAGGTGCCGAGCGGGATGGAGGCGCTGACGCCTTTCAGGTTGTTCGCCCGTGCATTGCTGACCGTGAGCTTCTTGCCATTGCCCTTGCGGCGCTTGGCGGGCACGGCGATCTCCCGCGTGCCATTGAGATAATCGGCGGTGAGCGATCCCTTGGTGGCGATGATATCGGCAAGGCTGCCCTGCGCCACGATGCTGCCGCCATGCACGCCCGCGCCGGGGCCCATATCCACGATATAATCGGCGGCGCGGATGGCATCCTCATCATGCTCCACCACGATGACGGTATTGCCAAGATCGCGCAGGCGCTTGAGCGTGACGAGCAGCATGTCATTATCGCGCTGATGGAGCCCGATGCTGGGCTCATCGAGCACATAAAGCACGCCCGATAGCCCCGAGCCGATCTGGCTGGCGAGGCGGATGCGCTGGCTCTCACCGCCGGACAGTGTGCCGCTGGTGCGATCCAGATTGAGATAATCCAGGCCGACATTGTTGAGGAAGCCGAGCCGCTCGACAATCTCCTTGAGGATGGCCTTGGCGATCTGGTTCTGCTGATCGGTGAGCTGCGCGGGGAGGGCGCTGAACCAGCCCAGCGCATCCTCCACGGACATGCGGGTGGGCACGGAGATATCCTGCATGGCGACCTTGACCGCCAGCGCCTCCGGCTTGAGGCGCGCGCCGCCGCATGTCTCACAGGGCTGCGCGGTCTGGAACTTGCCCAGCTCCTCGCGCATCCACGCGCTATCGGTGGAGAGCATCCGGCGATTGAGATTGCCGATGACGCCCTCAAATGCCTTCTTCACCTCATAAGTCTTGCGCCCATCCTGAAATTTGAGCGTGACGGCCTTGCCGCCGGTGCCATGCAGGATGATGAGGCGCACCTCGCCGGGCAGATCTTCCCAGGGCGTATCCAGGCTGAAGCCGAACGCGGTGGCGAGCGAGGAGAGCACCTGCATATAATAGGGGCTGGGCGGATTGGACTTGGCCCAGGGCACGATGGCGCCCTTTTTGAGGGACAGCCCCTCATTGGGAACGACGAGCTGCTCGTCAAACTCCAGCTTCTCGCCAAGGCCATCACAGGCCGGGCAGGCGCCCTGCGGGGCGTTGAAGGAGAAGAGGCGCGGGGCGATCTCCGCGATGGTGAAGCCGCTGACGGGGCAGGCGAATTTCTCCGAGAAGATGATGCGGTTGGCGGGGATGCCTGCGCCTTTGAGCTTGCTCTCGACCGCGTCGACTATCCCGTCCGTCACCCCACTTCCATCCGTCACCCCAGCGAAGGCTGGGGTCTTCTCCGATGACAGCGCTACCTCGCCAGAGACCCCAGCCTTCGCTGGGGTGACGGCTGATTTGGTGACGGCCTTTTTGTTGAGCGCCAGCGCATCCGCGACGGTCCCATCCGCCAGATCGATATACGCCAGCCCCTCGGCCAGTTTCAGCGCTGTCTCAAAGCTCTCGGCCAGCCGCTGGGCAATGTCCGGCTTCACCGCGATGCGGTCCACCACCACTTCAATGTCGTGCTTGAACTTCTTGTCGAGCGCGGGGGCATCCTCGATCGCGTAGAACTCGCCATCGATGCGCACGCGGGTGAAGCCGCTGCGCTGCCACTCGGCCAGCTCCTTGCGATACTCGCCCTTGCGGCCACGCACCACCGGCGCCAGCAGATAAGCGCGCGTCCCTTCCGGCAGGGCCAGCACGCGATCAACCATCTGGCTGACCGTCTGCGCGGAGATGGGCAGGCCGGTCGCGGGCGAATAGGGGATGCCGACGCGCGCCCACAGCAGGCGCATATAGTCGTAAATCTCGGTGACGGTCGCCACGGTGGAGCGCGGGTTGCGGCTGGTGGTCTTCTGCTCGATGGAGATGGCGGGCGA
>CAMLFF010000369.1 GCA_946479185.1 uncultured Sphingobium sp. | reverse complement strand
TCGACCTTCTTGGCATCCTCATCATATTCATAGAATGGGAAGTCGACGATCCAGCACAGCTCAAACCGATCCTTGTCGATCAGGTCCAGCGTCTCGGCTGTGCGCGTGCGCGCAAGACCGGCGAGCTTGGCAGCCTGCGTTTCCTTGCCTGCCGCGAAGAACACGCCGTCATCCGGACCAAGGCCGAGCGCCGCGATGAGCTTTGCCGTCGCCTCTTCGCCATGATTCTTGGCAATAGGACCACCGGGAACGCCATCCTTGATGTTGATATAGCCAAGGCCGGAGAAGCCCTCAGTGCGTGCCCAACCGTTCATCTCGTCAAAGAATTTGCGGCTGCCAGCGCCTGCGCCCGGCGCCGGAATGGCGCGGATGACGCCGCCGCCTTCCACAATGCCTGCGAAGATGCCGAAGCCCGAGCCGACGAAATGCTCGGTTACATCGGTAATCAGGATCGGGTTGCGAAGATCAGGCTTGTCCGATCCATATTTCAGCATCGCTTCGGCATGGGGAATGCGCGGGAAGCTGCCTGCAGGCGTTACCGGTTTGCCCTCGGCGAACGTCTCGAAGACCTGCGCAATCACAGGCTCCATCGTGTTCCACACGTCTTCCTGCGTGACGAAGCTCATCTCAAGATCGAGCTGGTAGAATTCGCCCGGCAGACGGTCTGCGCGCGGGTCTTCATCGCGGAAGCAGGGCGCGATCTGGAAGTAGCGATCAAAGCCCGCGACCATGAGCAGTTGCTTATACTGCTGCGGCGCTTGCGGCAGCGCGTAGAATTTGCCGGGATGGATGCGGCTCGGCACGAGGAAATCGCGCGCGCCCTCAGGCGACGAAGCGGTGAGGATAGGCGTGGAATATTCCGTGAAGCCTTCCCCTTCCATGCGACGACGCATGTCCGAGATGATCTTGGTGCGCTTCACGATATTGGCGTGCAGCGTCTCGCGGCGCAGATCGAGGAAGCGATAGCGCAGGCGAATATCCTCGGGATACTCCTGCTCGCCAGCCACCGGCAACGGCAACTCCTGCGCAGCCGACAGCACGACGGCATCAGCCACGCGAATCTCGATCTCGCCCGTCGGCAGGTTGGGGTTCACGGCCTCTGCGGCGCGGGCAACCACCTTGCCGGTGATCGTCACGACGCTCTCGGGCTTGAGGCTTTCGATCACGGAGAAGACCGGACCATCAACTTCGGTCACGATCTGGATCATGCCATAATGATCGCGCAAATCGATGAAGACGAGATCGCCATGATCGCGCTTGCGATGGACCCAGCCCGATACCCGGACAGTCTCGCCGGTGTGGCTCGAGCGGATCTCGCCACATTTATGGGTGCGGTAGGCGTGCATGTTCACTTGCCTTTTATTTTCGCGCTCCTCATTGCGGGTGCGCTGATTGAATGACAAAGACTGACAAGGGGGCTAGCGAAACGCGCGTCCTGCCGTCCACCCGGCCTTTGATGAGGTCCGGCCCATAATAAGATCACTAGCCATATGCAAATCCATCCACTGATTACTGACACTGCCACCCTCACCGCCCTGTGCGAGCGCTTGTCCAAAGCGGACTTCGTCGCGGTCGATACCGAGTTTATGCGCGAGAACACGTTCTGGCCCGACCTGTGCCTGTTGCAGATCTCCGATGGCAAGGAAGCCGCCGCGATCGATCCCAAGGCGCCGGGACTGGATATGACCCCCCTGCTCGACCTGATGGTCAATAATGTGGATGTACTGAAGGTCTTTCATGCCGGTGGGCAGGATATCGAGATCATCTTCAACCTGAGCGGCAAGACCCCGCATCCCCTGTTCGATACACAGATTGCCAGCATGGCGCTCTCGCAGGGTGAGCAGATCGGCTATTCCAATCTCGTCGATGGCTGGCTCGGCATTCAGCTCGACAAGGGCGCGCGCTTTACAGACTGGGCCCGTCGTCCGCTCGACAAGCGCCAGATCGATTATGCCATCGGCGATGTGACCCATCTGGCAGAAATCTTCCCGATGATGCTGGATGAGTTGCGCAAGACCGGGCGCGGCGTGTGGCTCAATCAGGAAATGGAGCGGCTTGCCGACCCCAGCAATTATGAAGTGCAGCCCGGCGACGCCTGGAAGCGCGTGCGCGTTTCCAGTCGCAAGGCCGAGGTGCTGGGCCGCTTGAAGGCCATCGCAGGCTGGCGGGAAACCGAAGCGCGCGACAAAAATCTGCCGCGCGGACGGATCGCCAAGGATGAGACGATTGCAGACATCGCATCGCATCCGCCGCGCACGCAGGAAGATCTGGGCAAGGTGCGCGGTCTTTCGGCGAGTTGGAAAAGCAATGATATCGGCGCGCGACTGATGAGCGCGATCCACAATGCCGTGCCGCTTCCAAAGGAAGAAATGCCCGAGCGCGATCCCAATCGGCCGGGACTCGGCAAGGAAGGCGCGCTTGTCGCGGATTTGCTCAAGCTGCTGCTCAAGATTAGATCGCGTGAAATCAATGTCGCTTCGCGTTTGCTGGCGCGGGCTGATGATCTGGACATGCTCGCTGCCGGTGTCCGCGAAGGGCTTGCCATCCTTGAGGGCTGGCGCTTCGAACAGTTTGGCCGGGATGCGCTTGATCTCGTCGAAGGGCGGATGGCTTTTGCGGTGCTGGATGGTAAGCTGCTGATGACACGGACAGAAATCTGATCAGCGAAGGACCAGCCATGCGCAACGCCAGTATCGTTATGCTCGCAGCCCTCCTCTCCGCCTGCGCCACCACCGGCGAGCCGGTGGA
>CAMLFF010000368.1 GCA_946479185.1 uncultured Sphingobium sp. | reverse complement strand
CGCGGTGAGATGAAGCAGTCGATGGAAGCGCTGATCCACCACTTCAAGCTCTATAGCGAGGGCTTCCACGTGCCTGCGGGTGAAGTCTATGTGGCGACCGAAAGCCCCAAGGGTGAGTTCGGCGTGTATCTGGTGAGCGACGGGACCAACAAGCCCTATCGCTGCAAGATCCGCCCGACTGCATTCAGCCATTTGCAGGCGATGGATTTCATGATGAAGGGCCATATGCTCGCTGACACCACTGCCGTGCTTGGCGCGATGGACATCGTGTTCGGGGAGTGCGACCGGTGAGTGTTGAGACGCTTTTGAGCGCCGACGAGCGCATCGCAATCGCCTGCGAGATGATCGCGCGGTATAACCGCCAGGATGCCGACGCCTATGTCGAGCTGATGACCGACGATGCCTGCGAGGCCAGTTATCGCGGCGCAGTCATGCGTGAAGGCAAGGAAGGGACCCGTACGGGCCTCGCCGCTGCCTTTGCAAAGTGGCCGCAAAATTGGGCGGAGATCGTTGAGGCGCTGTCGATTGGCAATTATGTGCTGCTGCGTGAGCGTGTGACGCGCGGGCCAGCAAGCGATGGCTCGGAGCTCATCGAGCCGTTCGATGTGATCTCTGTTTATTCATTCGAGGGCGACAAGGTGTCGCGCGTGGAGTTCATCCGCTAATGGCCGACGCACCCCAAATCCCTGACGAAGCGGAAGTCCGCGCCCGCTGGGGCGGGTTCGCCTGGACGCCTGAAAATGCCGAGCAGGCCAAGGTAGTTATCGCGCGCTATCCCGAGGGCCGCCAGCAATCCGCCGTGATGCCGCTGCTTGATCTTGCGCAACGTCAGGTTGGCGCGGAAACGAACACCCAAGGCTGGCTGCCGATTCCGGTGATCGAATATATCGCCGCGCAACTCGATATGCCGTTCATGCGCGCCTATGAAGTCGTGACCTTCTACACCATGTATAATCTGGCGCCGGTCGGCCGCTATCATGTGCAGGTGTGCGGCACGACGCCCTGCATGTTGCGCGGATCGGACGATGTGCTGGCGGCGTGCAAGGCCAAGGGCTTGGTCAAGGGCGGCACCACCGCTGATGGCCTGTTCACCTTCAACGAGGTTGAGTGCCTCGGCGCCTGCGCAAACGCGCCGATGGTGCAGATCAACGACGATAATTTCGAGGATCTGACGTTCGACACGATGACCGCCATTCTGGATGATCTGGCCGCTGGTCGCCAGCCCAAGATCGGCCCGCAGATCGATCGCCAGACGAGCGCGCCGGAAGGTGGCCCCACGGCCACCAAGGCGATGGTCAGCGAAAATCATGATTATCGGGGGGAATGGTAATGGCTGACGTGACCGCGCCACCGTCTCCACCGGCATTTGTTGGGCCTTTGGAGGACAAGGACCGGATTTTCACCAACGTCCACGGGTTTCAGGATTGGCGCATCGACGCCGCCATGAAGCGCGGCGATTGGGACAATACCAAGAAGCTGCTCGAACTGGGGCAGGACCCGATCATCGACATTATGAAGGCGTCTGGCCTTCGCGGTCGCGGTGGCGCTGGCTTCCCGACCGGCATGAAGTGGAGCTTCATGCCCAAGGAAAGCAAGGATGGCCGCCCAAGCTTCCTCGTGATCAATGCCGATGAATCCGAGCCTGGCTCCTGCAAGGATCGCGAGATTATCCGCCATGATCCGCACAAGCTGATCGAGGGCGCGCTGGTCGCGGGCTTCGCGATGCGCGCGCGGGCAGCTTACATCTATATTCGCGGCGAGTTCATCTATGAGGCGAAGGTTCTCTTCGCTGCTGTTGAAGAAGCCTATGCCAAGGGCTTCATCGGCAAAAATGCCTGTGGCTCGGGCTATGATTTCGACGTGTTCGTGCATCGCGGGGCAGGGGCCTATATCTGCGGCGAGGAAACCGCGCAGATTGAGAGCCTTGAGGGCAAGAAGGGCCAGCCACGGCTCAAGCCGCCATTCCCCGCCGGCGCTGGCCTTTATGGCTGCCCGACGACGGTGAACAATGTCGAGAGCATCGCTGTCGCGCCAACAATTTTGCGTCGCGGCGCGGCATGGTTCTCATCCTTCGGCCGCGAGAATAATCGCGGCACCAAGCTGTTCCAGATCAGCGGGCATGTGAACAAGCCCTGCGTGATCGAAGAGAGCATGAGCATCCCGTTCCGCGAACTGATCGACCGGCATTGCGGCGGCATTCGCGGCGGCTGGGATAATCTCATGGCGGTCATCCCCGGCGGCTCATCCGTGCCACTCGTGCCTGCTGCCGAGATCATGGACGCGCCGATGGACTTTGACGGCCTGCGCGCGCTCGGCTCCGGCCTTGGCACTGCGGCAATCATCGTCATGGACAAGTCGACCGATATCGTGCGCGCCATCGCGCGGCTCTCCTACTTCTACAAGCATGAGAGCTGTGGCCAATGCACCCCATGCCGTGAAGGCACGGGCTGGATGTGGCGCGTGATGGAGCGTCTGGTCACGGGCGATGCCGATCCGGAAGAGATCGACATGCTCCTCCAAGTGACAAAACAGGTCGAAGGCCACACCATCTGCGCGCTCGGCGATGCAGCGGCCTGGCCAATCCAGGGCCTCATCCGCCATTTCCGCCCCGAGGTGGAACGCCGCATCGCGGCGCGGCGCAGCGGCGCACCAGTGCTGGAGGCTGCGGAGTGATGAAATTATGCTCGATCTCCTTACCGTTACTCTCGAGTGGTTATGGCCAACGAAAGACAAACGGAAACGGCGCTATGAGC
>CAMLFF010000367.1 GCA_946479185.1 uncultured Sphingobium sp. | reverse complement strand
GCAGGAATGCGCAGCATCATCAGCCGGTGATCGCTGGTGAAATGCCAGGACATGGGCGCCTCGCTGCGGGCGCAGATCATGTCGCCTTCATTCATCTGAAACGCATCGGTGCCGTTGCGCGCGACCGTGCTGCCTTCGAGCGTGACGGCGAGCCAGAAGCCGCCGGGAAACTCGCGAAAGTCCGTGGTATATTCCTGCGCCGTGCCCACCAGTCGAAGGAAGGCGATGCCGCTCCCGCTCACATATTGGATGAGCTCGCCATAAAGATTGGCCTCATCAGCGGCGTCCAGCGTGAGCGAGACGCGCTTGAGGGCGAAATTCCAGGCGCTGGCGCGCTGCTCCTTGGGATAGGCATTGGTCGTAAACCGCAAGGACATTCTCTTTAAATAGAGTGGCCCTTTCCCAAGACTTATGCAGCATAAGTGGGGAAGATAAATGCCCTCGTCAATCCGTCACGCCGTCAGCGCTGTTTCAAAACGGGTTCTCCGCGCCACCATAGACTGTCTGCTGCTCCGCTGACGGATCGGCCGGCGGGTCACCTCGCCCGCACACCGCCAGCATGGTGAGCGCATAGATGAGCGCGCTCGATGCCATGTCGGCAGGCGTGGGGCGCCAACGCGGCATGCCGGTGGTGATGGCGGGGATGCCCTGCATGTTGAACACATTATGATCGCGCCACATGCTCGAATAGACCGGATGCGCGCGCTCCACAGGCGCCGCGCGCGCGAGCCGCGTGGCGGCATCGACAGCGCCTGCGAGGGGCGCGATCTCATGCGCATCGGCCACAAAACCATGCCGCACGACCATCGGCTCGACATCGAAGCTATCGAGATCGAGTTCCCGCATGGCTGCCATGATCTGGTGATAGGCCTGCGCGGATTTCTGCCCCGGCGCCAGGCCTGCCTCGATATAGATGGCGCACACTTCCGTGCCCGCACCATAATCGGTGGGCATGCCTGCGCGAACCGATGCGATCTGCGCCTTGGGCTGGGAGAGGCCGCCCGGCGTATCCAAAACGCTCTCCGCTTCCCAACGTCGCGACCATGCGTGCAGCGCGTCGATCACCGGGCCAAGCTTGTAGATAGGATTGGCATGATCGGAGACTTTCTCCGGCGTCTCCAGAATCGGCGTAAACATGCCGGTGCCGAAGATGCGCACGCGGAACAGCACATAGCCGCAGCCCTGCCAGGTCATGCCGAAGTCTGTGCCTTCCGCCGCAATCGCATAATCGGGCGCGACGCCGCCATGATGGAAGAGATAATGGGCGCCGATATCCTTGCCGAGATAATCGATGCCGGAAAATTCCTCGATGGGTTCGGGGCCGATCTCGCCGGGGCAGGCGGTCAGATAGGCTTTGCCCGCAAGGCCGATGCCCGCTTTTTTGAGCGCTTTGGCGGCGATGAGGAAGCAGGCCATCGGCCCGCGATCATTGGAGATGGGGTAGCCGCGTAGCCGCCCCTCTTCGTCCAGCCAGCATTGCGTCCATTCAGGGTCGCGCATGGTTGCTTCACGGTAGCGGAACTTGTCCTGCGCATGATCGCCGCTGGGGCTTTCCGTATCGAGATGGGCGGTGAGCAGCAGATTGGCGCCAACGCCCCCGCCGCCATATTCGCCGATGATGTTGGGGCGCTCCGGTGTCGCGCCGACCTTGCGCGGCTCGAAGCCCTCACGCGCCATCCACTCATACACATAGTGCGCGGCGGCGGCTTCTTCGCGCGAGCGGCTGGGGATGTTGCCAAGCTCGAGCGCGAGGGTGACGAGCTCATTCTCATCGATGGCGGCAGCAATGGCCGCGCGCTCTTCCTCCGTCACTTGATAGGGTGCAGCGGCGGGGTTGGCGAAGGGGGCTTCGCTCTGATTATCTGTCATGGTCATCTTTGCTCAGGCGGCCAGCGCCGGCTCGCCCTCTTCAGAGGTCTCTGCGCTCTTCTTGAGCACCGGCTTTTGCAAAGAGACCATCGCGGCGAGGAAGATGAAGCCGAGCGCGCCGCAGAAGACGTATACCAGCGAGAAATTGCCCAGCTGATCGCGCGCCATGCCACCCAGCGCCGGGCCGATCGCAGCGGCGGTGGAGATCATGTGCATCGTCGAGAAGAGCTCCAGATTGGGGCGCTTCCCGAAAAAGTCGAGCAGCAGCATCGTCGTGCTGACATAGCTGAAGCCGAAGCCGATGCCGAGGCCGATCACGGCGATGGACACTGCGATCATATTCCCACCCATGACCAGAGCAAGCACGCCGATCACCGTGGCGGACAGCGATATGATCGTCAGCTCGCGCGGGCCGATCTTCTCGCCAGCGACGCCAGCCGCCGTCGATCCGCCAGCGCTGATCAGCGCGATCAAGCTCATCACGGTTGCCGCCGTGCCCATGGAGAGGCCGTGCTCGGAGAGGTGCTGCACGGCAAAGCCATGCACGGTCGTGTTGATGAGGAGGAAGGCGGTATAAGCGCCCACGACGACGTAGTATTGCGGGGTGCGCATGGCGGCGCGCACGCTCCAGCCATGCTTGAGGGCCTCACGCTTCTCAGTTTCCGTGCTCGTATCCGGCACCATGCGATTGCCGGTGACAAGCGCGGCGAACACCGAGAGGACGACCGCGGTGAGGGCAGCACAAACCCAATAGGCGCGCCAGTCGCTGGTGAGCGCCTGGGATGCATAAGCCACTAGAGGCCCGGCGACAGCGCCAAGGCCACCCGATGTGTAATAAATGCCGACAGCCGTGGAGCTGCGCTTGAACGAGTGGGAAATCACGCTGACGCCCGGCACCGC
>CAMLFF010000366.1 GCA_946479185.1 uncultured Sphingobium sp. | reverse complement strand
GGCCGCAAGCTGGTCATGAGGCATCGTCCAGCATGGCCGCAAAATCCGGCGCGAGTAATTCCATGTAGCGATCGGGGCGCTTGAGCGGGTGGAAGCCGAGCGCGGCATAGACGCCATGCGCATCAGCAGTCGTCAGGCCGATCCGGCGCAGGCCTTGATAGTCCGGATGCTCCAGAAACCAACCGACCATGCGGCGGCCTAGCCCCTGTCCACGCGCTGGTTCGTCGATCCACACATCGGCCAGCCAGGCGAAGGTCGCATGATCCGTAATCATGCGCGCAAAGCCGATCTGCGCGCCATCGCGATAGGCGCCGAGGCAATGTGAGCCCGCAATCGCCCGTTCGACCAGCGCGCGCTCAATGCCCGGCGACCAGTAGCTGGACGCCAGCCAGCCATGAATGCGCGCGACATCCAGCCGCGTGGCATCATCGGAGAGGATGATCATGTCAGTGGCTTGCGTCATTCACCGGCTCTCAAAAATCCATCCATCACGCGGTTCATTTCCGGCACATCGAGCAGGAAGGCGTCATGGCCGAAGGGGCTGGAAAGCTCGACAAAGCTCGCCTCGCGACCGGCGGCGTGGAGCGCGTGGACGATCGTGCGCGATTCGGCTGTGGGGTAGAGCCAGTCGGTATCGAAGCTGATGAGGCAGAAGCGCGCGCGGGTCTGCGCAAAGGCGCGAGCAAGGCTGCCTTCATGATCCTCGGCGAGGTCATAATAATCCATCGCGCGGGTGATATACAGGTAGCTGTTGGCATCGAACCGCTCGACGAAGCTGATGCCCTGATGGCGCAAATAGCTTTCCACCTGAAAATCCGCGTCGAAGCCGAAGGTCTTGGCGCCTGCCGGGCTATCGGGCCGCGCCTGCAGCTTGCGGCCGAACTTTTCGGTGAGCCCCGCCTCGGAGAGATAGGTGATGTGCGCGGCCATGCGCGCCACTGCCAAACCAGCCGAGGGCGGGTTGCCGTCGACATAATATTCGCCGCCGCGCCAGCGCGGATCGGCCATGATCGCTTGCCGCCCAACCTCGTGGAACGCGATATTCTGGGCGCTATGCCGGGCGGTTGAGGCGATGACGAGCGTCGCCTTCACCCGATCCGGAAAGAGCGTTGGCCAGATGAGCGCCTGCATGCCGCCCATCGATCCGCCGACGACGGCGCTCAATCGCCCGATGCCCAGATGATCGAGCAGCATCGCCTGCGCGCGCACCATGTCGGCAATGGTGATGACGGGAAAGCGCATCGCATAGGGCGTGCCGGTCGCCGGATCGAGGCTCGCCGGGCCGGAGGAACCGAGGCAACTGCCCAGCACATTGGCGCAGATGATGAAGTGCCGCGCTGGGTCGATCGGTTGACCCGGCCCCACCGCGCGCGTCCACCAGCCGGGCTTGCCGGTGACGGGATGATCGGACGCAACGAACTGATCGCCTGTCAGCGCATGGCAGATGAGGATGGCGTTGCTGCCCTGCGCATTCAGCGTGCCATAGGTCTCATAAGCAATGTCGACGGGCGTGAGGCTCGCGCCGCTATCCAGCTTCAAGGGGCCGAGGAGCCGCACCGTCTTGCGCAGGCCAAAGCGCTGATCGGTGGAGTGGGTCGCATTATCACGGGGCGCGGACATGAGGTGAGCGTTGAGCCGGTGAGGCGACATTGTCAACTAGGGGCTAGGTCGATGCGTCCCCTTTGCCATTCTCCATCCGCATCGTTAAAGGCGCGCCATGACTGATACGATCCCAACCGCCCCAGTTCCAAACGACTGGATCATGGCCATCGAGCCCTATGTGCCCGGTAAGTCCAAGACAGATGATGGGCGCAGTGTGTCCAAACTGTCGTCGAATGAAAATCCGTTCGGCACGTCAGATGCGGCGCGGACGGCTTTTACGTCGGCGGTCCACGATCTGGAGCGCTACCCCAATAGCGGCGCGGCTGATTTGCGGCAGGCGCTGGCATCGCATTATGATCTGGATGCGGCGCGGATCATCTATGGCACGGGATCGGACGAAGTGCTGCACATGGCGGCTGGCACCTTCGCCGGGCCGGGCGACGAGATATTGTTCATGCGCTATGGTTTCTCGGTCTATCCGATTGCGACGCGACGCGTCGGCGCAACGCCCATCGAGGTTGCCGACAAGGATTATGCGACCGATGTGGACGCGATCCTTGCGCATGTCACGGATCGCACGCGGGTCATCTTCCTCGCCAATCCGAACAATCCGACCGGCACTTATACGAGCAAGGCCGAGATTGCGCGTCTGCACGCGGGCCTGCCTGCCCATGTGCTGCTGGTGATTGATCAGGCCTATAGCGAATATCTAGAGCCGGAAGATGATGATGGCGGGCTGGAGTTGGCCCGCACCGCATCCAATGTGCTGGTGACGCGCACTTTCTCCAAGATTTTCGGCCTTGCAGCAGCGCGGGTCGGCTGGGGTTATGCGAGCGCGGAGATTATCGACGCGATGCACCGCATCCGCCAGCCTTTCTCCTTCCCCATCTCCTCAGGACTCGCGGCGATTGCGGCACTTGAGGACAAAGCGTTCGTCGAGCGCAGCTATGCCCATAATCTGGAATGGCGCACAAAGTTCGAGCGGGAGATTGAGGCGCTGGGCAATAAGGGTCTGCGCGCTGTGCCCTCCAAGGCCAATTTCATCCTCATCCTGTTCGAGGGCGAGACCAGCGCTGAGACAGCTTATAAAGGCCTGATGGATGCTGGCTATATCGTGCGCTGGTTGCCGGGGCAGGGGCTGCCACATGGCCTGCGCATCACCATCGGCACGCCTGAGGAAATGACCGGGCTTAC
>CAMLFF010000365.1 GCA_946479185.1 uncultured Sphingobium sp. | reverse complement strand
AGTCTTCGTCACCAATCATGGCGATTGATCCCGGAAACTCCTGCTGGCGCAGCGAAATCGCGGCCTGTGCTCCCGCGTGGCCTGCACCTACAATCACGACGTCATAATGTGCCATCTATTTTAACCCGCCTGATAGCTGAACCATTTTGCCGATCCGTCGAGCGACGTGCGCTTTCACCGGCTTTTTTGCTTTGGGCTAGTCTTCGGGCGCTATCGTCACGTGGAGGCCATTGAGCATCGGTGTCAGCGATATCTGACACGATAAGCGAGAGCGGTCGGTTCGATGGTCGCTGCTCTCCAGCAAGTCGTCTTCGTCGGCGCCCACCGCGCCAAGCTCATGCCCGGCGTCAACATAGACGTGACACGTTGCACATGAGCAGCACCCTCCACACAGGGCGAGCAAGTCGTCAAAGCCATTGTCGCGGATCGCCTCCATCAGCGACAGCCCTGCATCAGCTTCAAAACTGTGCTGCGTGCCACTGCGATCAGTAAGGAAGATCTGAACCATCAATTGGTTTCCTTCGTCAAATGATCTGCATGCCAGCGCAGATGATCGGCCATGAAGGTCGAGATAAAATAATAGCTGTGGTCATAGCCTTGCTGGAGCCTCAGCGTCAGCGGGATGCCAGCTGCTGCACAGGCTTCTTCCAGCAGCTGGGGCTTGAGTTGTTCGGACAGAAATGTGTCGGCATCACCCTGATCGACGAGCACATTGACAATGCGTGCACCGTCCTCAATCAGCGCGACGGCGTCATACCGGCGCCAGGCGGATACGTCGGATCCCAGATAGCCACCGAGTGCTTTTTGGCCCCATGGAACCTGGGAAGGCGCAACGATCGGCGCGAAAGCCGACACCGCTTTGAAGCGATCAGGAAATGTCAGAGCAATGGTGAGTGCGCCATGGCCGCCCATGCTGTGACCCATGATGGACTGGCGATCCATATCGGCCGGAAACTGGTCGGCGATCAGCGCTGGCAGTTCCTGCGTGATATAGGTCCACATCTGGTAATGTGGTGCGAAAGGTGGCTGTACCGCATCAACATAGAAGCCAGCGCCGAGGCCAAAATCATAAGCGCCGCCTGGATCGTCCGCTACGCCATCGCCTCGCGGCGATGTGTCCGGTGCGACGAGAATGAGGCCCAACTCCGCGCATAAGCGTCTGAATTCGCCCTTATCGGTGACATTGGCGTGTGTGCAGGTCAACCCGGACAGATACCAGACAACCGGCAATTTGGCCTCCGGTCCATGCTCAGGAACATAGACCGAAAATGTCATATCCGTGCCGGTGGCGGCAGATGCGTGTCTGTACACGCCCTGCACGCCCCCAAAGCTACGGCTCGTCGAGACTGTTTCGAGAGCCATCCGCCGTCTTACGCCTGCGTAAATGTGTAGGCGCAAACCTTGTTGCCAGCTGGATCGCGCAAGTACGCAGCATAGGCACCAGGCAAGTGGCTGCGTGGGCCTGCTGCACCTTCGTCCGTGCCCCCTGCCGCCAGACCAGCCGCGTGAAACGCATCGACGTCGGCCGTGGTTGCGGCGGCAAAGCCAATCGTCACGCCATTGCTCGTCGGCGCTTCGCCATTGCCTGGTTTGAGCACGAGAAGCGCTGGCTTATCCTTGCCGTAAAGGACGATATTCTCGCCAAATGGGCCCATATTCTTGACGCCGAGTGGCGCCAGGGCGGCATCGTAAAATGCGGTCGATTTGGGCAGATCGGTCGCGCCCAAGGTAGTGTGTGAGAAAACGCCATCACCGGAGATAACAGTCATAATCTGAAGTCCCTACAGGTTGGAAAATATCAAAAGACAACCACGCTACGGATGCTTTCGCCCGCATGCATGAGGTCAAAGCCCTTGTTGATGTCCTCAAGGACCATGACGTGGGTGATCATCGGATCGATCTCGATCTTGCCGGTCATGTACATGTCGACGATCTTGGGGACGTCCGTGCGGCCCTTGGCCCCGCCGAACGCCGTGCCGCGCCAGTTGCGCCCGGTGACGAGCTGGAAAGGCCGGGTCGAGATTTCCTTGCCCGCCTCGGCCACGCCGATAATGATGCTCGTGCCCCAGCCGCGATGGCAAGCTTCGAGCGCGGTGCGCATCACTTCGGTATTGCCGGTGGCATCGAAGGTGTAGTCGGCGCCACCGTCCGTCATCGCGACGATCTTCGCGACGACATCCTCGCGGCTCATGCCCTTTGAGTTGAGGAAGTCGGTCATGCCGAAGCGACGACCCCATTCCTCGCGATCAGGGTTGATGTCCACGCCGATGATCTTGTTGGCACCTGCCATGCGCGCGCCCTGCAGCACGTTAAGGCCAATGCCGCCCAGACCGAACACGACGACATTGTCGCCGACCTGCACCTTGGCGGCGTTGATCACCGCGCCAACGCCGGTGGTCACGCCGCAGCCAATGTAGCAGCTCGACTGGAACGGTGCGTCCTGGCGAATCTTCGCCAGCGCAATCTCGGGCAGCACGGTGAAGTTGGAGAAGGTCGAGCAGCCCATATAATGGAAGATCGGCTGCCCCTTGTAGGATAAGCGCGTCGTGCCGTCGGGCATCAGGCCCTTGCCCTGCGTGGCGCGGATCGCCGTGCAAAGGTTGGTCTTGCCCGAGAGACATGACTTACACTGGCGGCATTCCGGCGTGTATAGCGGGATCACATGATCGCCCGGCACAACCGAGGTCACGCCCGCGCCAACTTCGCGCACGATGCCCGCGCCCTCATGGCCGAGCACGCTGGGGAAGATGCCCTCGCTGTCGAACCCATCGAGCGTATAGGCATCGGTGTGGCAAATGCCGGTCGCCATGATCTCGAC
>CAMLFF010000364.1 GCA_946479185.1 uncultured Sphingobium sp. | reverse complement strand
GAGATCACAGGAAGTGACTGGAGTTCAGACGTGTGCTCTTCCGATCTATCCCGATGTATCTCATCATCGGCATCTGGGGCGGCGCTGACAGGATTTACGCCAGCTACAAATTCTTCCTCTACACGCTGCTCGGCTCGGTGCTGATGCTTATCGCCATGCTCTGGATGGCGCGCGAGGCGGGGACGACCAGCATTCCGGTGCTGATGGCCTATAATTTCCCGGCCGAGATCCAGACCTGGCTGTGGCTCGCTTTCTTCGCGAGCTTCGCGGTGAAGATGCCGATGTGGCCGGTCCACACCTGGCTGCCGGATGCGCACGTTCAGGCGCCGACAGCAGGCTCGATCATTCTGGCTGGCGTGTTGCTGAAGATGGGTGGCTATGGCTTCATCCGCTTCTCGCTGCCGATGTTCCCGGATGCCTCGGCTGAGTTTGCCTGGCTGGTCTGGGGCCTCTCGATGGTCGCGGTGGTTTACACCAGCCTCGTTGCGCTGGTGCAGAGCGACATGAAGAAGCTGATCGCTTATTCGTCCGTCGCGCATATGGGCATCGTTACGGTCGGTCTGTTTGCGTTCAACCAGCAGGGCGTTGAAGGTGCGATGATGATCATGCTGGGGCATGGTCTGGTCGCAGGCGCTTTGTTCCTGTGCGTCGGCATCATTTATGATCGCCTGCATACCCGTGAGATCAGCCGCTATGGCGGGCTCGCGGTGAATATGCCGAAATATGCGATCTTGTTCATGCTGTTCACGATGGCGTCGGTCGGCCTTCCGGGCACGAGCAACTTTGTGGGTGAGTTGCTGGCGCTGCTGGGTATTTATCAGGCATCGAGCTGGGTGGCCTTGGTTTGCACGACCGGTATCATCCTCGGCGCCGCCTACATGCTGTATCTCTATCGCCGGGTCGTGTTCGGCGAGCTGGTCCATGATGATGTGAAGGCGATGCCCGACCTCACGCCGCGCGAGATTGCGCTGATGGTCCCGCTCGCGCTCGCTGTCCTCTGGATGGGCGTTTATCCGGAAAGCTTCCTCGCGCCGATGCGCGGCAATGTCGCGAGCATCGTCGCGCGGACGGAAGCGGCCAAGCCGGAAGGCGACGCTAGGCTCGTCATGGGCAAGGGGCAGCCAGCCGCCGCACATGGATCTGACTCACACGGTGAAACTGCCGGGAGCGCACACTAATGGATAGCCTCGGCGTTTTTGCCTCCGTTCTGCCTGAGATCAGCCTGACGATTTCAGGCCTCATCCTGCTCATGCTGAGCGCTTTCCTTGGGGATGGCGCGTCGCGCTTGATCAGTTGGCTTGCTGTTGCCGCGCTGGCACTCGCCACTGTTCTGCTCAGCTTGCCTGCAGTCCATGCCGGTGGCGAGATTTTCAACGGGCTCTATCGCGCAGATGCCTTCGGTGCGTTTGCCAAGGCGCTGATCTTCGTGTCGGCTGCGGTCAGCATCCTGATTGCGCCGCGCTTCTTTGACCAACAAGGCGGCGCCCGCGCGGAATTCCCGGTGTTGATCCTGTTCGCATGCATCGGCATGTCGATGATGGTGTCGGCGAGCGATTTCCTCACGCTGTACATCGGCCTGGAGCTGAACAGCCTTGCCGCCTATGTGCTGGCAAGCTTCGCCCGCAAGGATGAGCGCTCGGCGGAAGCTGGCCTCAAATATTTCGTGCTGGGCGCGCTTGCGAGCGGCATTCTGCTCTATGGCACGTCGCTGCTCTACGGCTTCTCGGGCACCACCAGCTTCACGGGCGTTGCGCTTGCCATGAATGATGGCCTGAGCACGGGTGAGATGTTCGGTCTCGTGTTCGTGCTCGCAGGCCTTGCCTTCAAGATCAGCGCCGTGCCCTTCCACATGTGGACGCCGGACGTTTATGAAGGTGCGCCGACGCCGGTGACCGCCTTCTTCGCCAGCGCGCCCAAGGTTGCAGCGCTCGCGCTGACGACGCGGGTTGCGATCAGCGCGTTCGGAACGGAAGCGCACGCCTGGCAGCAGATCATCATCTTCCTTGCGCTGGCATCCATCGTGCTGGGCGCAGTTGCTGCGATCAATCAGACGAACATCAAGCGTCTGCTCGCTTACTCGTCGATCAACAATGTCGGCTTTGCGCTGATCGGTCTTGCCGCTGGCACGGCTGAAGGCGTGGCATCGGTAATGAGCTATCTCTTCATCTACATCATCATGACCATCGGCAGCTTCCTATGCATCCTGCAGATGCGCGACAAGGCGGGTAATCCGGTTGAGACGATCGTCAGCCTCTCCGGCCTTTCGCGCTCGCGACCCGGGCTTGCTGCGGCCTTCGCGATCTTCATGTTCAGCCTTGCCGGCATTCCGCCACTCTTCGGCTTCTGGGCCAAGTTCCTGGTGTTCGATGCGGCGGTCGGCGCTGGCCTGACGCCTCTGGCGGCGATCGGCATCGCCTCGTCGGTCATCGGTGCCTTCTATTATCTCAAGATCATCAAGACGATTTACTTCGATGAGCCTGCCGAGGGCTTTTCGACAGAGCGCAGCATGGTCGATTACGGGATCATCACGGTTTGCGCTGTGGTGATCGTGGGCGGCTATTTTCTGAACCCTGTTCTGGATTCGGCAAGCGCAGCGGCGGCGGCATCCCTATTCTGAGGCGTGCCGACCAGCCTTTTGCATGCGGCAGGAGCAGGCCTCCCGGCGCGCGCGACGTTGAGCAAGTAATGCACAGGATGACCGATGCGGGCATTTTCTGTTCGCGTGCTGGGTTGTTCGTCCTGAGCGCCGCGCATAGGCGGGCAAGGCTTCCGATTGCACGCGCCGCGTTCTGCGGGCCTGCGATCCTGACGCGCAGTATTTCCTGCTGATGCG
>CAMLFF010000363.1 GCA_946479185.1 uncultured Sphingobium sp. | reverse complement strand
ATAGCCTCGCACGTCAGCGTCATCGCCATCGGCATGGTCATTTCCATCGTCCAGGTCAGGCGATTGCCGTCCACCTTGCCGTTCTTCACGTCCAGCGAACCCAGCGGCCCGGCATTCGTGCCATTGAAGCTGTCCCCATCGCTCACCACCGTGAACACGCTCGCCTGATCGCCCATCGGCGTCTTGGTCATGCAATCATATGCGCCGTCGACCTTGGACATATGTCTCTCCTGCTTTCGTGAAGTACTGTGGATGGATAGCTCTTACTTGGTCGGCTTGGCGCTCAAGTCAATCTCCGTCACCGGCATGCCGAGCGCCTTGAGCTGCGGCTCGATCTTGCTCTTGTCGCCCACCACGATCCAGCTGAGCTTTGATGGGTCGATCACGCCGCGCGCAGCCTTGTCCAGTACATCCGGCTTGAGCGCCCCATAGCGCGCCCGCAGCGTCTCGACATAATTGAACGGGCGGCCAAACAGCGCATCGGATTGCATTTGCCCCAGCACCGATCCGGTCGTCTCGAATTGACCGGGTAGCCCGGCAATCTCGCCACTCACCACACGGTTGAATTCCGCCTGCGTCACGCCCTTATCCTTGAGGAACTGCACAATATCATCGCGCATCGCGGCAATGGCAGGGCCGGTCTGGTCGGCCTGGACCGGCGCCGACACGATGTAAGGGCTGCGCTCCAGCCGCGCGGCGAGCGAGGCCCGAACGCCATAGGACCAACCCTTCGTCTCACGGATATTCTGGTTGAGGCGCGAGAGGAAATCATCGCCCAAAATGCTGTTCGCCGCGCCGAAGGGGATGAGATCATCCTTGCCCGTCGCCTGCGTCACGAAACCGCCGAGGATCATCGATTGCGGCGATTGTGGCCGATCGATGAGGTGAATGCCGGGCTTTGGCGCAGGGATCGGCACCGAGAAATTCTTGGTGGGCGATGCCTTGCGATTCTGCGGCCAATTGCCGAAGCGCGCTTCAATGAGCGGCTGGATTTCCGCCAGCGTCGTATCGCCCGCGACGAAAATCTCCGCCTTGCCGGGCACCATCCAGTCGCCATGATACTTGGTCAGGTCGTCCCGCGTGATTGCGCGCACACTGGCTTCATCGCCACGTCCGCTGGCCGGAATGCCATAGGGATGCTCCGGCCCATAAATGAGCGGGAAGATCGCGCGGCTGGCGAGGCCCTGCGGCTGCGTTTTTTCCGCCGTGATGCCGTTAAGCTGGATCGCGCGCAGCCGCTCAATTTCGCTTGGCACGAAGGTCGGGTTGCGGATCACATCCTGCAACAGGTCGAGCGATGGCGCGAGATTGGCCTTGAGCGCGAAGAGCGAGACGGAGGTGCGATCCATGCTCTGCCCGGCAGAAATGTGCGCGCCCAGCCGCTCCTGCTCCTCGGCGATTTGCAGCGTGTTGCGGCTGGTCGTGCCCGCCTCAAGCAAGCTCAGCATCAGCGATGCCGTGCCAAGCTTGTCCTTGCGGTCGCTCGCCATGCCGGCATCGAAGCTGATCGCCATCTGCACGGTCGGCACGGTGGTGCGGGTTGCGACATGCAGCTTGATGCCGTTGCGCAGCGTCGCCGTTTCCACCTTGGGGAAGACCAACGCCGGGCTGGCTGTGACGGCGGGGAGCGCCATCGTCGGCTTGGGCGCGGCCTCGGCTTGGGCAGGCTTGGCAGCGCCCGGTGCAGCAACCGCGGAGTCCTGATAAGCCTCGCGCTCGCCCGGCTCGACGGTCAGCGCGAAAACAGGCCGTGTCAGCCAGCGCTGCATCGCGCTCGTCACGCCCGCAGGGGTCGCAGCGGCAATCGCAGCAAGGTCCTTCTTATATTGCGCAGGGTCGCCCGAATAGAGCAGGCCCTCGGCCAGCGTGGTCGCCTTGCCGCCAAAACCACCGACAACTTCCAGTGCGGCAATCTCGGACGCGACCTGGCCCGTCGCCACGCGCTTCACTTCATCGGCTGTAGGCCCGGTCTTGATGAAGTCCGCCATCACCGCATCGAGCCGTTTGGCGACCAATGCCGGATCAACGCCCGGTTTCACATCCGCTGTGGCGATGAAGAAGCCCAATTGCTCGAACTGCTCAAGTCCCGCCGTCACCGAGACGGCAACCTGCTCATCGCGCACCAGCACATTATCCAACCGCGAGCTGGCAAGGCCACCCAGCACCGATCCACCCACGGCGAGCAGTGGCGAATCCTTGTCCTTCTGACCCGGCGTCGTCCACATGCGGTAGATGCGCGTCGTGGCGACGCGATCCTTCATCACCTTGTCCACGCGCGCAGGCAGGGTAGGCACTGGCGCTGCGACCGGCTTCACGGCCGGGCCACGGGCGATGGAGCCGAAATATTTCTCCACCTTCGCCTTCGCCGTCTTGGCGTCGACATCGCCCGCGAGCACGAGAATGGCGTTGTTCGGGCCATAATTGTCGCGGAACCACGTCTTTACATCGTCCAGCGATGCCGCATCAAGGTCCGCCATCGATCCGATGGTCGAGTGCCCATAGGGGTGGCTGGCTGGCAGCAGCGTTTCAAGCTGCACATAATCGACCAGGCCATAAGGCTGATTATCGCCCTGCCGCTTCTCATTCTGCACCACGGCCCGCTGCGCATCCAGCTTGGTCTGCGTCACCGCGCCCAGCAGATGGCCCATGCGGTCAGCTTCCATGAACAGCGCCAGATCAAGCGCGCCCGTTGGCACCGTCACCACATAATTGGTGCGGTCGAACCAGGTAGAGCCATTGGTGGCAGTGGACCCGGCAGTGACCAGCGGTTCATCAAAATCGGGCACATTCTCGGACCCGCCGAACATCAGATGCTCAAAGAGATGCGCGAAGCCGG
>CAMLFF010000362.1 GCA_946479185.1 uncultured Sphingobium sp. | reverse complement strand
CGCAGCCAACGCCGCAATAAGCGCATGTCGTGCGCACCGCCTTCTTCTCCCCTCCTCTTTCGTGGAGGGGCGGGGGGTGGTGCTGGACGTGGATTGGCGTGGGCGATGCTGATGCGTCGACACCACCCCAACCCCTCCTCTGAAGAGGAGGGGCTTTTGGTCCGGCCTCCTCACGCCGCCGCCTTCAGCGTTCCGGCACGGCAGATCAGTACCCGCCCGCCATTCACCTTCACCGGGATCGTCGGCGTGCAGCCCTTGTCCTCGCCCTGTGCCTCGCCCGTCGCCAGCGCGATGGTCCAATTGTGCAGCGGGCATACGACGCTATGGCTATGCACAATGCCCTGCGAGAGCGGCCCGCCTTTGTGCGGGCAGCGGTTGACGAGCGCGAACACATGATCGTCGCCAGTACGGAACACCGCGATTTCCTCACCGCCTTCCACCGTCACCGTGCGGCTGCCGCGCACGGGGATTTCATTCAGCCAGCCGATATCGAGCCAGTCGCCGATCATGCCATTTCCTCCACGGGCAGGGGTTTGAATTGCGCCATATGCACATGCTGCTCACGCTCGCCGCCTGCCGCGCGCGCGGCCCAGGGGTCCTCCTGCGAGAAGCTTTGCGAGAAGAGGAAGCGCGCACGCAGCGCCTCTCGCCCTACCTCATCCTCCACGATGCGGGCCTTGAGATACTCCATGCCGACCCGCTCGATCCAAGGCGCAGTGCGCTCCAGATAGCGGGCCTCCTCGCGGTAAAGCTGGATGAAGGCCGCGCAATAATCCATCACCTCCTGCTCGGTCGTCACCTTGCAGAGCAGATCCGTGCCGCGCAGATGGATGCCGCCATTGCCGCCGACCATCAGCTCATAGCCCGAATCCACGCAGATCACGCCGAAGTCCTTGATGGTCGCTTCAGCGCAATTGCGCGGGCAGCCCGAGACGGCGATCTTGAACTTGTGCGGCATCCAGGAGCCCCAGCTCATCCGCTCCAGCTTCACACCAAGGCCGGTGGAATCCTGCGTACCGAACCGGCACCAGTCCGATCCGACGCAGGTTTTCACCGTGCGCAGCGACTTGCCATAGGCATGACCCGAGACCATGCCAGCAGCGTTGAGGTCTGCCCAAACGGCGGGCAGATCCTCCTTCTTGATGCCGAAAATGTCGAGCCGCTGGCCGCCGGTCACCTTCACCATCGGCGCATTGAATTTCTCCACCACATCGGCAATGGCGCGCAATTCGCGCGGATTGGTGAGCCCGCCCCACATGCGCGGCACGACCGAATAGGTGCCGTCCTTCTGGATATTGGCGTGGAGCCGCTCGTTAACGAACCGGCTCTGCTGATCGTCCACATAGTCACCCGGCAACGCGCAGAGCAGATAATAATTGAGCGCGGGGCGGCATGAGGCGCAGCCATCCGGCGTGGACCAGTGCAGCTTCTGCATCACCTCGGGGATCGAGCGCATGCCTTGCGCGACAATCTCCCGCCGCACATCATCATGGCCAAAGCTGGTGCATTTGCAGACCGTCTTCACCGTGCGCTCGCCCGCATACTCATCGCCCAGTGTCACCGCGAGCAATGTCTCGACAAGCCCCGTGCAGGAGCCGCAGCTTGCCGATGCCTTGCAGGTCGCGCGGATCGCATCAAGCGTGCAGGCGCCCGCACTTATGCTGGCCACGACCTGACCCTTGCTGACGCCGTTGCAGCCACACATCTCGGCATCGTCCGAGAGGGCTGCAACGGCCGCCTTAGGGTCCGCTTGCCCCCCTCCAGAGGCGTAAGCTTGGCCAAAGATCAGGCTCTCGCGAATGTCGGCGACGGTCTCGCCCTTCTTCAGGAGATCGAAATACCAATTGCCGTCAGCCGTATCGCCATAGAGCACAGCGCCCACGATGCGATCATCCTGCAGGATGAGCCGCTTGTAGATGCCCCGGCTCGCGTCACGCAGGACGATATCCTCGCAGCCGCCACCGCCGCCGGAAAAATCGCCTGCGGAGAATACGTCCAGTCCAGCAACCTTGAGCTTGGTGGAAGAGACGGTGCCGCGATAGGGGTTTGCCTTGCCGGTCAGGCCATCGGCAAAGCTGCGGCACATGTCCCACAGCGGCGCGACCAGCCCATAGACATTGCCATCATGCTCGACGCACTCGCCGACCGCGAAGATCGCCGGGTCGCTGGTGACCATATGGTCATCGACCTTGATGCCGCGCCCAACCTCAAGCCCGGCGGCGCGCGCAAGGCCAACGCAGGGCCGGATGCCCACGGCCATGACGACGAGGCTGGCGGGGATATCCCGCCCATCCTTCAAACGCACGCCCTCAACCTTGCCCTCGCCAAAGATCTCGGCGGTGTCGGCCTGGGTGAGCACGGTCTGCCCACGCGCTTCAAGCGCGGTCTTGAGCATCCATCCGGCAGCTTCATCGAGCTGGCGCTCCATGAGCGTGCCGGGGAGGTGCAGCACAGTGACTTTCATGCCGCGCAGGCTCAGGCCATGCGCTGCTTCCAGCCCGAGCAGGCCGCCGCCGATCACGACCGCATCGCCACCCTTGGCAGCAGCGGCCACCATCATGTCCACATCATGCATATCGCGGAAGGTGATGACGCCGGGCAGATCCTTGCCGGGCACGGGAATGATGAACGGATCGGAGCCGGTGGCGATCAGCAGCCGATCATAGTTCAGCACACGGCCCGATTTGCTCACCACAGTCTTGGCGTCGCGATCGATGGCCAGCACCGGATCGGATGAGATCAATGTGATGTTGTTTTCGCGATACCAGTCCGCACTGTTGATGACGATATCATCAAAACTCTTCTCACCCGCCAGCACCGGCGAGAGCATGATGCGATTATAGTTCACATGCG
>CAMLFF010000361.1 GCA_946479185.1 uncultured Sphingobium sp. | reverse complement strand
CGCCAACAGAAGTCCCAGAACGCACACGCCCAGCGTGATGCCAACATCGACGCCGATGGTGTCCGCCACACCATCCGGCATTGGCGCGACGATCAGCAATCGCTCAAGGACGGCGTAAACGATGTAAAAAGCGGCAGTGCTGACGATGATCGTCACGACGGATAGCGTGACCATCGCAACGGACAATTGCCGGGTCAGGTTGCTTCCTGTTCTCATGTGCGGGACGCCAGACGATAGCCCACGCCCCGCACACCTTCCGGCATGTTGGGCACGCCAGCCTGCTCCAGTTTGCGGCGCAGCTTGCTGATATGACTATCCACGGTGCGGTCGAGCGCGTCGGAGGCGGGCATGCAGGCATCGACCAGTTCGCCACGCGCAAACACCCGCGTCGGGCTGCGCGCCATATGCGCCAGCAGGCGGAATTCCGTGAGCGTCAGCGGCACGTTGCGCTCGTCAACGCGCACGATATGGCTGGTCGTGTCAATCTCGACCAATCCTATGCGGAATACCCCACTCGCGCCGAAGCCGCCCGTCCGCCGCAGCACAGCCTTGACGCGCGCGACTACTTCCACCGGGTTGAACGGCTTGACGACATAATCGTCCGCGCCAACGCGCAAGGCCTGCAGCTTGTCGATATCCTGGTCGAGCGCCGTAATGACGATCACAGGCGTGCTGCCCCGCCGCCGCACTTCAGACAGCACGTCCCACCCGTCGACCAGCGGCATGGAGATGTCGAGCAGCAGGATATCGGGCTTGAGCGCCAGATGGACATCCAGTGCTGTGCGTCCGTCGCTTGCCTGGACGGTGCGAAACCCTTCACGCTCCAGATATGCGCGGATGATATCGGCGATATCCTTGTCATCTTCGGCAATCAGGGCGAGTGGATTCATCGCCAGCATGTAGCAGTGGAGCGCGGCGCCTTGCCAGAGCCATCCATCCAATCTCCACACAATCTCGACGGTTGCGCAATCCAAGCGAGCAATTGGCAGCGACATGTTTGATACCTACACCCGCCGGATCATTTTGCAGCTTCTACTCGCCGCCCCACTGGCGGGCTGCATCGCCAAGACACCCGCCGCTCAGCCCAGCGAGATCGTGGTACTTACGACGATCGTCAGCCCAGCGCCTGTGACTGTGGCCGATGAATTGCCTGGCCGCGTCGTCGCATTCCGCACCGCAGAGATTCGCCCGCAGGTCGGCGGCATCGTGCAGCGCCGCTTGTTTGAACAGGGGGCGATGGTCAGGCAAGGTCAGGCATTGTTCCAGATCAACCCTGCACCCTATCGGGCTGATTCGGACACCGCGCAGGCAACGCTGCAAAAGGCGTCCGCAGCCTATCAGCGTGCGCATGTTCAGGCCGGTCGACTGAAAGCTTTGATCGCAGCCGACGTTATCAGTCGGCAAAGCTATGACGATGTCGTCGCAGTGCGCGAACAGGCAGCCGCCGAGGTTGCCGAAGCACGCGCGACGCTGCGCCGTCGTCAGCTTGATGTCGGCTTTTCACGCATAACGGCGCCAATTTCGGGGCGGATTGGAGCGACCAACGTTACGGAGGGCGCGCTCGTAGCCACCGGAGATGTCAATCCACTCGCCACTGTGCAGCAGATCGATCGGGTCTATGTCGATGTGCGCCAACCCGCCGAGCGCTTCGCCGCCTTACGCGCTGCGGGACCGGCTGTGGGCATGGCGGAGATCATATTGGCATCCGGCCAAGCCCACCCGGTCAAGGGGAAAATCCTGTTCTCCGGCATCGCAGTCGATCCAGCCACCGGTGACGCTCTGGTGCGGGTCGAGATCGATAATCCGGGCGAACGGCTCCTGCCTGGCATGTTTGTGCGCGCCCGGCTGCCGCGAGCCACGCTGCCAGCAGCGCTGACTTTGCCGCAACAGGCCATCACGCGGGATGCCAATGGAGCGCCTCAAGTCAGTGTCGTCGATTTGCAGGATAGGGTGCATCTACGCCGCGTCGCGCTCGGCGAAATTGTGAAAGGGCGCTACCTGGTCCTGGCGGGTCTGAAGCCCGGCGAGAAAGTGATCGTGGAGGGGCAGGACCGAGTTCAGCCCGGCACCCCAGTTCTACCTCGCCCCTGGCGTGCGCGCTGAGACGAGATAGCTCATGCCAAAATTTTTCATCGACCGCCCGATTTTCGCCTGGGTTATCGCCATTGCGATCATCCTGCTTGGCGTGATTGCGATCCCGCAAATGCCAGTGGCTCGTTTCCCTAACGTCGCACCGCCCAGCGTCAGCATCTACGCCACCTATCCCGGCTCCACACCACAAACGTTAAACGACAGTGTCGTCAGCCTGATCGAACGCGAAATGTCAGGCGTAAAGAACCTCCTTTATTTCGAAAGCTCCTCGGATGCTTCGGGCAGTGCGAGCGTCACCGCGACCTTCCGCTCCGGAACCGATGTGGAGATGGCGCAGGTGGACGTTCAAAACCGTCTGAAAGCAATCGAGGCGCGCCTGCCACAGGCCGTGCGACAGGCCGGTTTGACCGTAGAGTCCGCGTCATCTGGCTTTCTGATGATTGTCAGCCTTATGTCTGATGATAGCCGCTATGATGAGGTGGCGCTGGCGGACTACATGACCCGCAACATCGTCGAAGAGTTGAAGCGCGTGCCCGGCGTAGGTCGCGTGCAAAACTTCTCTGCCGAGCGGGCAATGCGCATCTGGATCGACCCTGCGAAACTGGCCAGCTTCAACCTAACTGCCAGCGACGTGACGGCGGCAATCGCCGAGCAGAATGTCCAGATCGCCCCTGGTGCGCTCGGTGCAGAGCCGACCGCGCAGGGCCAGCGCGTGCTGGTGCCGCTGACGGCTGATGGGCAGCTGAAGACCGCGGAGGATTTTGCCAACATCATCCTGAAG
>CAMLFF010000360.1 GCA_946479185.1 uncultured Sphingobium sp. | reverse complement strand
GAGCAATCGACGCCAAAGCCACGACCACCCCACACATAAGGCGCACCCAGATAGCGCTGCGCCACGGCAACCCAATCACTCTCGACCGCATCGGTTGCGTGGATATGCCGTATGTGGACATAGCCATCGCCGGTCGCGAGGAAATTGCCCTCCAGCGTGCCGCTCAGCCGTGCGCCAGCGGGCAGCAGCATCTGGACGGGCGATTTGATATCCGCAGCGGCAAATAAGGGCGCGACCGCCTGCGTCACATGCGTCGGCTCGGCAGGCTCGCCCAAGGCGGCAAGCGGCAGATAGCCGACATAATGATCATGCCCGCAATAACCCCAAGCCCAGTCCGCGCGCACATCCAGCATGTGGAAGGCTTCGCCATGCAGCAGCTCGGTTACGGCGCTGGCGCCATCATTGGGTGCGCTGCGCAGCATGACGGATGCAGCCGCGCAACTGCGCACGGCGGCGGCGGCATAATGCGGGGCGAAGTAGAGTTCGGCCAGTTCGACATCGGCAAGATCGGGCCGGATAGCGCGCACGCGCGCATCATAGCTTTGGGAAACCCCATCAAGCTTCACACGCGCACGCTCTGGCAATGACGTCGCTTCTACTCCGGCCATAGTCTTTTGCATGCGCGCCCCCTGCGGCAAAAGTGGCCGAAAGGTCAAGGGCTGCGGGGTGTGGCGGGTGATTCCGTTTAGCGGGCGTAGCGGCTTTGCAGCAGGTTGAAGGCCGCCCGCAGGCCCAATGCCTCGCCTCCCTTGGGCCGCCCCGGCTTGGCAGTGGGCCGCCATGCGAAGGTGTCGAAATGCGCCCAGAGGGTGTTCTCCGGCACGAACCGCTGGAGGAAGAGCGCGGCAGTGGTGGCGCCCGCATAGCTGCTCTCGCCACTGTTCGAGAGGTCGGCAATGTCGCTCTTGAACAGGTCGTTATAGGGCTCCCACAGCGGGAGCCGCCACAAGGGATCATCGACGCGCTTGGCGCTGGCGGCGAGCTCATCGGCCAGCGCATCATCATTGCTGAACAGCGCAGGCAAGTCTGGCCCCAGCGCGACGCGGGCCGCGCCGGTGAGCGTAGCAAAATCGATGATCAGCTCGGGCTTTTCCTCGCCCGCACGCGTTAGCGCGTCGCCGAGCACCAGCCGACCCTCCGCATCGGTATTGCCGATTTCCACCGTCAGCCCCTTGCGGCTGGAAAGGACATCGCCGGGGCGGAAGGCATTGCCCGCAATGGCATTTTCCGCCACCGGCAGCAGCAGGTGCAGCCGCACCGGCAGGTTGGCGCCCATCACCAGATCAGCCAGTGCCAGCGCATGGGCCGCTCCACCCATATCCTTCTTCATCAGCCGCATGCCAGAGCTGGGCTTGATATCCAGCCCGCCGGTATCGAAGGTGATGCCCTTGCCGACCAGCGCGACGCGCGGCGCATCCTCGCGGCCCCATATCAGCTCGATCAGCCTTGGCGCATTGGCGCGATCTGCGGCGCGGCCCACGGCGTGGATCATCGGGTAACCCGATTCGAGCGCATCGCCCCGGGTCACGCTCATCGTCGCGCCATGACGATCCGCCACCTCGCGCGATAGCGCTTCGATCTGGTCCGGCCCCATGTCTGCTGTCGGCGTGTTCACCATGTCGCGCACCAGCGCTGTCGCGCGAGCCTGGGCGACGGCGCTGTCGATTGCGCCCGGCTGGTTGGTGAGCAGGACGCGCGCGCCCTTGAGGCTCTTCTTCGCCTTGTAGCGCTCAAAGCCATATTGCGCGGTCAGCCAGCCGAGAATGGCGGGGCCGGGCTCTCCGCTGGCAAGGCGATATGTGCCCTCGGGTAGCACATCTGCGAGCTTGGCCAAGCACCAGCTTGAAAGCGCGTTCACATCGGCAACGCTGGTTACGACCGACCAGTCATCCGCCTTTTCACCGGGCAGGATCGCATGGGCATAAGCGCTCGGCTTGAAGCCTTGCGCGGTGAGCGCGGCGCGATGATGATCCGAGAGGGTGGCGACCCAGGCATCATGGCTCTTGGCGTCGATGAGGTGGATGAGATGGGCGGTCTGGCCCGTGTCCGGGCGCACAAGATCGGCAAGCTGCTTCATACGTCCGGCCTAATAGGCTTGCGCGTGCTCGGCAAGCGGGCTCGCAGGCGCTATCATGCCGGTTCACTTAGGAGAGCGCGCCATGATGGCCTTTGCGAAACTGCCCCTCATCACCGTTGCGTTGCTGTTGAGCGCCTGTGGCGGCGCACCCGTTGCCAACAACAGCGCGAACGAGCAGGCGCTGCCTGCGAACGAGGCAGAACCGAGCAACGCCGCACAGAGCAATGCAGAGGTGATCAGCTTCAAGGAAGGCGAGTCGGAATTCCGCTATAGCTGGCCAAGGGAGGCCGCGGAGATTGCGCCTTTGAACGCCCTGATGCGCGCGACGGGTGAGAAATTCGCCAAGGAAACACGCGATGGCATGCAGGCCGAGCAGGCCGCCGCGAACGAAGCCGGCTACCCCTTCCGTGGCTATGTCTTTACCGAGGATTGGAGCGTGGTCGCCAACCTGCCTGCGCTGATGGTGCTGGAGAGCGAGGGCTATAGCTTCACCGGCGGGGCGCATGGCATGTCCCTCGTCAAGGCGCTCTATTGGGACAAGGCGGGGGCAAAGAGCCTGACCGTGGGCGATCTGTTCGATGTGACTGCGCTGGCTGCTGCGGTTCGCACCCGCTTTTGCAAGGCGCTGGACGCTCAGCGCGCGGAAAAGCGTGGCGCGCCAGTGGACCCCAATGAGGAGGGCGGCATTGCCGAGTTCAACCAATGCGTGGACCCGGGCAAGCAGACCATCATCCCCTCAAGCAAAGGCGGCAAGGCGCTCGATACCGTCCGCTTCGTCATCATGCCTTATGAGGCG
>CAMLFF010000359.1 GCA_946479185.1 uncultured Sphingobium sp. | reverse complement strand
CTAGGGCGCCACGTCCAGGATCGGCTTTAATCTCGGCAGAGGAGCGCATCGAGAACGGGCCGATGCCGAACTGAACATCTGGCCAGGCCGGATCCGACTCCATTGCCAGCAGCGCAGTCACCTCGGGTGAGGTGAATGCCATCATTCCACGCCGTGTCAGATAATAATGCGCGACGTGCCGCCACAGCCGCCATCCCTGAAATTCCTTGTTGAACCCGCGCGCATTCTTCATCCGGAACGAGATGGAGAACATCGCGTGATCGACCAAATTGCGTCCGACCTGCGGTAGATCAGCGACCAGCGGCACGCCCGCTTGCGCCAGCACCTGCGCAGGGCCAATGCCAGAAAGCTGCAGCAATTTGGGGCTTTGCAGTACACCTGCTGATAAGATTACTTCGCGCTTCGCATTGATCGTCCGAGAGTCATCGCCCGTCTGGCACAGCACCGCTGCCGCACGGTCTCCATCGATCAATACCCGCTCGACCAGCGTGTCGGTCAGCACGGTCAGGTTGCGACGCTTCATGGCGCGCTTGAGAAACGCACGAGACGAGGATGCGCGGCGGCCGCGGCGATCGACGGTCGACTGAGTGTAGCCGATGCCAGGCGTGTTAGGCGTATTTATGTCGTCGAGGCGCGGGAGCCCCATTTGAACGCCGGCCTCAACAATTGCAGAAATGATTTGCGAGCGGTACGGCGCCTCGGTGATCTGCAACGGGCCAGTGCGCCCGCGTGACTTGTCCGCATGCGGATAGTCATAGCTTTCCATCGCGCCAAAGCAGCGCTCAATCTCCGCCCATGACCACTCATGGTGGCCCGCCGCCGCCCAACTATCATAATCGGCGGGCATGCCGCGCAGATACCATGTGCCGTTTGTCGAACTCGATCCGCCGAGCCCGCGGCCATAACGCCACAATTCGCCTTTAGGGCGGCCTTGCTGTTCTTTGACTGGGAAGTTCCAGAAATATTGTGGCTTGCCCCACATTTTCATGAAGGCCCGTGGCATCCGAACAAGTTCTGTCTCGTTGCGCCCGCCGGCTTCGATCAGCAGGACAGTGCTTTTTCCGTCGGCACTCAGCCGGTCGGCCAGCACGCAGCCGGAGGAGCCCGCCCCGACGATGATATAGTCATAGGTTTGCGATGTCATAGCAGGGTCTTTTCAGGCTGGGATCGGCGCGGAACGGCTACGCGTCATGATAAAAGGGGCGGCAATTGCAAGGAGGATCGCCACGACACCAAAGGCCAGCAGTGCTGCTTGCAGTCCGCCCGCAAAGCCGGAAACGAGGCCGACGATTGGCGGGCACAGGAAAGTGCCGGCGAAAAAACTCGTCGCCCAAATTCCCATACCACGCCCGCGCTGCTCGATCGGCAGGATAGCCTGTCCCCAGGCCAGTAAAGTTGGAATGACCATGCCCGCACCAAGCTGCTGGATTGCACCGCCAATGGCGACAGTCTGGTGTGAGGAGGCAAACCCCATTACGATCATACCCAGGCCAATCAACACGCCAGCCAGACCGAGTAGCCGACCGACAGTCCACGCATGCAGCCAGCGATACAGAAACGCGCCTGCAATATAGGGAAGGCTCGTTGCCGCTTGAATAAGGCCAATTTGCGTCGATGATCCGGCACCATTCTGCGCAAGCAATGTCGCAATGTTGAGCGGCTCGACATAATAAAGAACCGACGTAATCAGTGTGACCGATCCGATCAGCAGTGCCGCCCGCCAGGGGAATCTCGCACGGGGCCCATCGGCCTCCTCGCGCACGACTTTTAGCGGTTCATCGATGAAGATGAGCGCAAGGATAAAAGCCGGTAAAGCCAGTAGATAGATGGCGAACGGACCCCGCCAGCTAATATCCGCCAGCGCCCCGCCAGCCGCGATCAGAACAGTGCCTGCAATGGAGGTTGCCGCGCCAACCCAGGCCACCCATTTGTAGCGCCGCTCGCCGAAATAATCGCCGATCAGCGTGCTGGAGATCGTGATCGCAAATGCCTCGGCAAAACCCAGGATGGCGCGGCTCGCGACGATCGCGACGAGATCGTGCAGATAGAGCGGCGCCGTACCCGCGACGACGTAAAGCCCCATGCCAAACACCATCGCGCGCCGACGCCCGAAGCGGTCGGCAATCGTCCCGGCGAGCGGCGCGAACAGCGCAGCGCAAAGCGAGGGCGCTGTCACGATCATCGGCACTAGCAGCCCCGCATAAGGGTGCGCGCCGAACTGCGCGAACAGCTGCGGTATTACCGGGAAGAGCGACACGATCGCCATCACTGGCAGTATCTGCGCATAGATGAGTGTAAGGCCTTTGGCCGTCGTGCCGACGCCTGCGGTCGGTTTCGTCACGGCCATCATCTGTCCCCCTCTGTCATGCGCTGAGCCCGAGCAACCGGCGGTTTTCTGCGTGATCTGTGCCCGCTGACGCGAAATCATCGAAGGCATGGTCCGTGACGCGGATCAGATGATCGCGCACAAATGCCGCGCCTTCAGCCGCGCCATCTTGCGGATGCTTCAACGCACATTCCCATTCGACGACTGCCCAGCCGGGGAAGTCATATTGCGCGAGCTTTGCGAAGATCGCCCCAAAATCGATCTGCCCGTCGCCCGGTGAGCGGAATCGGCCGGGCCGGTTGGCCCAGTCCTGATATCCTCCATAGACCCCCGCCCGTCCGTCTGGACGGAACTCGGCATCCTTGACGTGGAAGCATTTTACGCGATCGTGATAAAGGTCTAGAAACGCGAGATAATCAAGCTGCTGAAGCAGCAGATGGCTGGGATCGTAAAGAATCGTCGCGCGGGGATGATGGTCGACAGCATCCAGAAAGCGTTCGAACGTCGCGCCGTCATGAAGATCCTCGCCCGGATGGATCTCAAATGCA
>CAMLFF010000358.1 GCA_946479185.1 uncultured Sphingobium sp. | reverse complement strand
CTGCGGACTGATCGTCGATGAGATTAGCCTGCCCGCGCACGATCAGCACGGGGCGATCCTGCGGGTCGCGACTCCACGCAGCAAGCCCACGCGCGATGACATCATGCGAGGCGGCGTCCAGCGCATGTTCGCCATCGCTGATCTGTTGCGCGAGCCACTCCTGCGCCTCGCCCAGCGTGCGGCCACTGGCATGGGCGGAGAGGAAGTTCGCCGCCTCCTGCAGCATCGAGGGGGAGACGCCCGGCGGCAGCTCGACCACGCGATTCTCGACTGTGCCATCGGTGCCCACCAGAACGGCAAGCGCCTGCCGATCCGACAACCAAGCAAAGCCGAACTGCTTGAGTACAGTTTCCCGGCGCGGCACCATCACGAGGCCTGCACAGGCGGAAAGTCCCGAGAGCAGTGACGAGGCGGCGTTGAGCGCATCCTCAATCGGGCCTCCGCCGGTCAATTGCCGCTCGATAACGCGCTTCTCTTCGTCGGAAGGCTCGGCAGCCTGCATCATTGCATCCACGAACAGCCGCAAGCCAGTCTCAGTGGGAATGCGCCCGGCTGACGTATGCGGCGCGGCAAGCAAGCCCGATTCCTCAAGATCCTGCATCACATTGCGGATGGAGGCCGGCGAGAGGTTGATGCCCGCAAAACGACTGATCGTGCGCGATCCCACCGGCACCCCATCACCAAGATAGGATTCCACAACGCGACGAAAAATATCGCGCGCACGATCGCTCAGCAGATTGATGGCGGGTCCGGTCATAAGCGCAATGTAGGACGGCGCGCGGCGCTGGCCAAGCGGCGATGCTGTCGCTAGAGCGCGGGGCAACCAGTTAGATAAGGAATGATGACCAATGCGCCCATCCGGCCGTGCCCCTGACGAAATGCGGACCATCACCATGGAGCCGGGTTTCACCATCCATGCCGAGGGTAGCTGCCTCATCTCCTTTGGCGATACGCGGGTGCTGTGCACCGCGAGCATCGAGGAGCGGGTTCCGCCATTTTTGCGCGGCAAGGGTGAAGGCTGGGTAACGGCAGAATATGGCATGTTGCCCCGCGCGACGCATACGCGTGGATCGCGTGAGGCGGCCAAGGGCAAGCAGTCCGGTCGCACGCAGGAAATTCAGCGGTTGATCGGGCGCTCGCTGCGTTCGGTGGTCGACCTCAAGGCGCTTGGCGAGCGGCAGATCACCATCGATTGCGATGTGATCCAGGCCGATGGCGGCACGCGCACGGCGAGCATTTCCGGCGCGTGGGTTGCCCTGCGCATCGCGGTGGACAAGCTGCTGGCGAGCGGCACGCTCAAGGTTGATCCCATTCAGTCAAAGGTCGCGGCCGTTTCCTGCGGCATTTATCAGGGCACGCCGGTGCTCGACCTCGATTATATCGAGGACAGCAATGCTCATGCCGACGCCAATTTCGTGCTGCTCTCCGATGGTAACATCGCCGAGGCGCAGGCCACGGCGGAAGGCGCGACTTATGATGAGGAAGCGCTGCTGCGCCTGCTGCGTCTCGCGCGCATCGGCTGCACGAGCATCTTTGCAGCGCAGGACAAGGCGACAGGTCGCTAGTCCATGAGCATCTCGCGGACATTGGCGCCCGGTCGCCTCGTGATCGCCAGCCATAATGAGGGCAAGGTGCGGGAAATCACCGCGCTGCTTGGCCCTCATGGCATGGCGCCTGTGTCCGCAGGCTCGCTCGGCCTGCCCGAGCCGGAAGAGACGGGCACGACCTTTGCGGAGAATGCAAAGCTCAAGGCGCTCGCCTCAGCCACCGCATCCGGCCTCCCCGCGCTTGCCGATGA
This sequence comes from uncultured Sphingobium sp., assembly GCA_946479185.1. The sequence continues at coordinate 1,103 of CAMLFF010000358.1, read as the reverse complement.
TAGCGGGCTGGATGTGAAGGCGCTTGGCGGCCGTCCAGGCGTCTACACGGCGGACTGGGCGGAGCGGCAATGGTTTGAGGGCGAGCCGGGGCGTGATTGGGCGATGGCGATGGGCAAGGTCGAAGGGCTGCTCTGCGGCCTTGGCCCCGATGTCGATCGCTCTGCAGCGTTCGTCTGCACGCTGTGCCTCGCCTGGCCGGATGGGGAGACCGCCCTGTTCGAGGGACGCGCGCAGGGCAGCCTCGTGTGGCCACCACGAGGGACGAAGGGCTTTGGCTATGATCCGGTGTTCGTGCCGACTGGCAATAGCCTGACTTTTGCCGAGATGGCGCCCGAGGCCAAACAGGCTGTCAGCCACCGTGCGCAGGCCTTCGCCAAGCTGGTCGCCGCGCTTTTCTGAATTGCGGCCTCAGCGCGCCTTGCTCAATGGCGCGCCAGTCAGCGCATTATAGCCAGCGACGTTGCCGGGCGGATCATATTGGCAGATCAGCACATCCAGCCTGTCGCTGGAGGCAATGGCGCAACCCATGCGCGTGGTCGTGCGCCAGATGATCTGGCTATAATGCCCGGCATCCGCCCAATTTCCGCTGTTCGAGATGTTCGGCACGGCGCCATTGGCATAGAGGCGGCGCTCATCGAGCCAGCGCGAAACCATGTGCATATAATCATAAGCGCCGCGCGAGCCGAGCCAGAGATTTTCGCCATAGGCGCGTACCACGCCACGCCTGCGATGCGCCGTTAGCGGATCCCCCGTCGCGATCAAAGCCGCAGCACTGCGCCCGGCGGCATTCGCCAAATCGGCGCTCCAGGCCAATGGCGGCAAACCATGTGCGGTGCGCTCATCATTATGGGCACGCAGCAGGATGGATTGCATCATGTCTTCGTTCCGCGTGCCGCCTGCCGTGGGGAGCGCGCCCGCCTTTGCAGGTCCGTGAGAAACCACGGCCATCAGCAGGCACAGGATGAGGGTGAGAAAACGCCGTTGCGGCAGAAGGATCGAAGACATCGCCGCCGCTATATCAGCGATTTGCCGTCCCGCCAGCCGATTTGCGCGGGACGAGCGCGGCTGACTTTCCCCGCTTTCACGCTATAGGGTCGCTCAT
>CAMLFF010000357.1 GCA_946479185.1 uncultured Sphingobium sp. | reverse complement strand
GGATAATCCAGATTATAGTGCAGCCCGCGGCTTTCCTTGCGCTTCAAGGCGCTGCGGATGATGAGGCGGGCGACTTCCAGCAGGTTGCGCAGCTCGATGAGATCGGGCGTGACGCGGAAGGTGCCGTAATATTCGTCCACTTCCTTGGTGAGCAGATCGGCGCGGTGCTGGGCGCGCTCTAGCCGCTTGGTGGTGCGAACGATGCCGACATAATCCCACATGAAGCGGCGGATTTCTTTCCAATTGTGCTGGACGATCACTTCCTCATCGCCATCGGTCACGCGGCTCTCATCCCATGGGCGGATGGCGGGCGGTGAGGGCATATCCTGCCAATTGGCACGGATGTGATTGGCGGCGGCCTCGCCAAAGACGAAGCATTCGAGCAGCGAGTTGGAGGCGAGGCGATTGGCGCCATGGAGGCCGCTCTCGGTCACTTCGCCCGCCGCATAAAGCCCCGGCAGATCGGTGCGGCCATCCAGATCGATCACGACGCCGCCGCAGGTATAATGTTGTGCGGGGACGACCGGGATCGGCTCCTTGGTGATGTCGATATCAAGATCGAGCAGCCGCGCATAAATGGTCGGGAAATGCTCCTTGATGAACTCCGCCGGCTTGTGGCTGATATCCAGATGAACATAGTCCAGCCCGAGGCGCTTGATCTCATGGTCGATGGCGCGGGCGACGACATCGCGCGGGGCGAGTTCGCCGCGCTTGTCGTGCCTGTCCATGAAGCGCTTGCCGCCACCGGGCACGCCGGGCGGGAGCTTGAGCTTGCCGCCCTCGCCACGCATCGCCTCGGTAATCAGAAAGTTCTTCACCTCCAGATTATAGAGGCAGGTGGGGTGGAACTGGTTCATCTCCATATTGGAGACGCGGCAGCCTGCGCGCCAAGCCATCGCAATGCCATCACCGGTGGCGCCGCGTGGTGCCGTGGAGAAGAGATAGGTGCGCCCTGCCCCGCCAGTTGCGAGGATGGTGGCGCGGGCAACGAAGGCGCTTACATGGCTCGTCTTCTTGTTGAGCGCATAGACGCCCCACACATGACCATCGCCCGAATAGCGCTCGCCATGACGCGAGGTGATGAGGTCGATGGCGACCATATCCTCGACGAGCGTGATGTTGGGATTGGCGCGCGCGGCCTTCACCAAAGCTTGCTGCACTGCAGCGCCTGTGGCGTCATCAACATGAACAATGCGGCGGTGCGAATGACCGCCCTCACGCGTCAAATGCCAGCGTTCGCCAAAAGTGGCGCCATCATTGAAGGGAACGCCCAGTTCGGCGAGCCGCTCAATGGCCGCTGGCGCCTCTGTGATGACGAACTCGACAGTCGCGCGATCATTGAGGCCGGAGCCTGCGATCATGGTATCCTCAACATGAGCGGCGAAGCTGTCGCCCGCATCCAGCACCGCTGCGATGCCGCCTTGCGCCCAATTTGTTGAGCCTGAGTCCAGCGCACCCTTGGCCAGCACCACCACTTTGCGATCCTGCGCGAGGTTGATTGCGGCGGTCAGCCCGGCGGCGCCGGACCCGATAATGACGACATCATAAGTGGAAATGCTCATCGGGCTGTTTTTCTTTGCTCTTTATCGCGGCGAGCCCTTCCGTAACCGGCATAGTCAGCTTTGGGAAGCATCGCCAAAACTGTGCCATTTCGATGCTGCGCGGCAACAAGTTGTGCAAATGCGATAGAGCGTTAACGAAATAGTAACCGTTCAGGGAACGTATTGGTTCGATTGCTATTTATGCGGTGGGAACTGTTCCTGTTTCTTGAATGTGGGAGTCGCTATGAAAAAGACTTATTTGCTGGGCGCCATTGCCGCCCTTACTGTCGCCATGCCGTCAATCGCGGCCACCAACCTGATCGATAATGGCGGTTTTGAAGCCGGCTTCGACGGTTGGACCATCGACAATGTTGGCGGCGGCTCACTGCCAGTCGTCATCGCTTATGGCCAGGCTGGTCAATATCCAGTTGGCGCCCATGGCGAAGCCATTTCGGCTCCGACCAATGGCGGCACCAGCGCAGCTTATTTCTCATCTGACACGGCGAGCCCTCACTCGCTTTCGCAGATCGTTGATGTCGCTGCGAACACCACCTACACGCTCAGCTTCGATTATTATGTGCCGCAGAATGGCTATAATAACCCGTTCGACGCTCAGCTTTCCTTCCTGATCGGCGGCGAAGAAGCCGTGTCATCGCTGACCGCGGGCTCCGGCTCGCTTTCACCGCTGACCTGGTACACCTTCAGCACGACATTCACTTCGGAAGAAGGTGGTGAAACGCCGCTCGCATTCGAGTTCCGTGGTCTGGGTTCAACCGCCGCTGACTTCGCCATCGACAATGTGTCGATGACCGCGATGACAGCAGTGCCTGAGCCAGCAACATGGGCGCTGATGATCGGTGGCTTCGCGCTTGCCGGTATGCAGCTGCGTCGTCGCAAGAGCTCGGTCAGCTTCGCCTGATCTAGTCTTTATTGCGTAGAATTTGGGCTGCGTAAGAATTTGGGCGTCGATCCTCGGATCGGCGCCCTTTTTCTTTACGCAGCGTCGCGCGTGAGCTTGAGGAAGACGTCTTCCAGATCGGGATCGTGGGTCGAGACATCGACGATGCCGAAGCCCTGCGCCTGCACGAGCGCCAGCACCTCGCCTGCCATCACCTTGTCGCGACTGTATGTGACGGTGAAGCTCCGCTCGCCAGTGCGCTCGACCTTCTCGAACCGCTCATGGCTGGGCAATGTCGTCACATCCATATCGACCATGACTTCCAGGATTTTCTCCTGCGCCATGTTCACCAGCTCACGGGTTGGCTTGTCAGCGATTAGCCGGCCATGATTGATGATCGCGATGCGATCACACAGCTCCTCGGCTTCTTCCAGATAATGGGTGGTCAGCACGATGGTAACGCCGCCCTCATTGAGCGAGCGCACATAGG
>CAMLFF010000356.1 GCA_946479185.1 uncultured Sphingobium sp. | reverse complement strand
TGAAGGCATTGGCCAGCGCGCCGCTCTTGTCGCGCAGCACGAAATATTTCTGGTTAATGCGCAGGGTTAGCTGAATGACTTCCGGCGGCACCTCAAGGAAAGCGGCGTCGAAGCGGCCAAGCAATGGCACCGGCCACTCGGTCAGCCCGGCATTCTCCGCGACAAGGCCTTCATCGGCAATCAGGTCCAGCCCGGCCTCATCCGCGAGGCGCGTTGCCTCGGAGCGGATGATCGCCTTGCGCTCCTCCTGATCCACAATGACGAATGCCAGCCGCAAGGATTCGACATAATTTGAGGGCGAGGACAGCGTGACTGCCTCGCTGGAATGGAAACGATGCCCCATCGTGGTGCGATCCGACGCGATGCCATCGACGGTGACGGGCACGATCTCTTCACCCAGCAGCGCGACGACGCCTTGCAGCGGGCGCACCCAGCGCAGGCTCTCGGTCGATGCGCTCGCATCGCCCCAGCGCATGGACTTGGGCCAAGGGAAAGCGCGCACGATGGCGGGTATAGCCTCTGCCAGCACATCCGCCGTGTTGCGACCCGGCTTTTCGACCGAGGCGAACCAGACGCCGTCGCGGTCCTCAAGCTGATCCTGAGTCAGCCCGGTCTTCCGCAAAAAGCCCTCAAGCGCCTGTGGCGGCGCGGAGGTGCGCGGGCCTTTAAACTCTTCGCTAACGGCCTGTGTGGTGAGCGGCAGATCATGCGCGATGAGCGCAAGGCGGCGCGGCGTCACATAAGAGGTGAGCGCGCCGGGCTTGAGGCCAGCCTCAGCCAGCTTTGCCGTGAACAGCTTGGCAAGGTCTTCGCTCGCCTTGGCCTGCATGCGCGCCGGAATTTCCTCACAGCGCAGCTCAAGAAGAAAGTCAGCGCTCATTGCAGCTCCTCCCCGGCACGGGGAGGGGGACCGTCAGCCATCGGCTGATGGTGGAGGGGGTCAGCGACGCGCGCTGCAAGGCCGTTCAAGACCATATCCAAATCCTGCAATATATCGGTGACAGGGATGCGCAGCACCTCCAGCCCCTTCTCTACCATATAAGCGTCACGCGCCGTATCGCGGCCTGCCCGGTCGCCCATGTCATGGGATGCGCTGTCGATCTCGATGACAAGCCGGAGCGCGCTGCAATAGAAATCAGCCACATAGGGTCCGATCGGGTGCTGGCGGCGAAACTTTACGCCGAGGGCATTGGCGCGGATGCGCTGCCAGATCAGCACTTCGGGTAGCGTCATCTCGCGGCGCAGTTTGCGGGCGAGTGAGGTGGTTGGGTGGGGCAAGCTTGGTGAGCCCCCTCCACCACGTCGCGGGGCGACGCGGTCCCCCTCCCCGTGCCGGGGAGGATTTTGGTGCAGGATCATTCGGCCCACCCATTATGCGCCATCCAGGCAGCGCAGCTTCCCTTGGCCATATCGCGCACGCGGCCCATATAGCTGGCACGCTCCTGCACGCTGATCACGCCGCGCGCCTGCAGCAGGTTGAACACATGACTGGCCTCGATGGCCTGCTCATAAGCGGCCAGCGGCACGCCCGCAGCAATGCTGGCTTCATATTCCGCCTCGGCATCTTTGAACCAGCGGAAGAGCTTGTCCGTATCGGCGACCTCGAAATTCCATTTGGAGAGCTGCTTCTCATTCTCCAGGAACACGTCGCCATAGGTCACGGCGGGGCGGTCACCCACGGCATCGTTGAACGCCAGATCGTAAACGCTGTCCTTGCCCTGAATATACATGGCGAGGCGCTCAAGCCCATAGGTCAGCTCACCCGTGACGGGCTTGCAATCAAAGCCGCCCATCTGCTGGAAGTAAGTGAATTGCGTGACTTCCATGCCATCGCACCACACTTCCCAACCCAGGCCCCATGCGCCGAGCGTCGGGCTTTCCCAGTCGTCCTCCACAAAGCGGATGTCATGTAGCAGCGGATCAATGCCAATCGCCGCGAGCGAGCCAAGATACAGCTCCTGCAGGTTCGGCGGGCTGGGCTTCATGATCACCTGATATTGGTAATAATGCTGGAGCCGGTTGGGATTCTCGCCATAGCGGCCATCCGTCGGGCGGCGCGAGGGCTGCACATAGGCGCAGTTCCACGCATCCGGGCCAAGGCTGCGCAGCGTGGTGGCGGGATGGAAAGTGCCTGCGCCGACGCGCATATCGAACGGCTGAAGGATCACGCAGCCTTGCGCGGCCCAATAGTCATGCAACGTCAGGATGAGTTGCTGAAAGCTCAGCGGATGTGATGCTCTGTCCTGCATGGCCTTGCCGGTCCGCCCTTCTGCACGCCGGCACGCCTGCGCCGGACCCTTTGAACGGGCGCGCTTTGGCGCATGGAGGGGGGCGTGGTCAAGCTGCAGTGAGGTCGGGCGGGCGTGATGTGGGCTTGCGCTGGCTGGCCAAGTCCGCAATGCAACGCGCAAACAGCAGCATGAGAGCTTATGACCTGGAAACCGATCCTCCTCGCCTGCGCGCTGGCCTTTGCGCCCGGCGCCCCTGCTCATGCCGCGCCCGCGCAGGCTGCGAGTGCGCCAGAGCAGGTCATCCATGCCCGCCCGGCGCTGTGGGTGGTGAAGGATGCGGACACGACGATCTATCTGTTCGGCACCATCCATCTGCTCAAGCCGGAGCTTCGCTGGTTCGAGGGGCCAGTGCGCAAGGCGTTCGACAAATCGGGCACGGTGGTGCTGGAAGTGGCCGAGGAGCCCAAGCCAGGATCGCAACAGGCGATGATGGCGCGGGCGTTTCAGCCCGGCGGCCTGCCGCTCTCCAACAAATTGTCTGACGAGGCGCGTGAGGCTTTTTATGCGGCCTTGAAATCACACGCCGCGCCAGTTGAAGTGTTCGATCATGTGAAGCCGTGGTTCGCGGCGCTGATGCTCACCATCTTGCCACTCAAATCCTATGGTTATGATGTGGAGAGCGGTGCCGACCGGGCAATCCAGGCGGCGGCCAAGGCTGCG
>CAMLFF010000355.1 GCA_946479185.1 uncultured Sphingobium sp. | reverse complement strand
GATTCTGCAGCCTTCCCCAAGAAGGACACGATGCTCTGGTATCGGCTTGCCTGCGGCTTGCCCGGCAGCATCCCCGCGCCTGCCCTGGCCGACCTCGACCGCAATGCTCTCACCCAAGCGCGGGAGGATTATGAGGCGTTCCGTCAGGCGCTCGGTCATTGCGATCGCACGGCAACGCCGATTCTGTGAGCGGATAGCGCATAGCGGGCTTTCCTCCGGGTTCCAAAACCCTCTATGAGCGGCGTCGCTGCGCCTGCCGCTAAGGCAAGGCGCGTCTTGACGCTGAATTCTGCAACTCAAGCTGCAACAAGGATTGACCCATGAACGACACCGCGACCGCCCCGCTCCGTCTGGCCATTGTAGGCTTGGGCACAGTGGGCGCCGGGGTCATTCGGCTGTTGCAGGTGAATGGCGAACTCGTTGCCCGTCGCGCTGGCCGTCCGATCAAGGTCGTCGCAATTTCCGCGCGGGACCGGAACAAGGATCGCGGTATCGATCTTTCGCCTTATGAGTGGGTGGACGACATGTCCTCGCTCGCGACCCGCGACGATATTGACACTGTGGTGGAACTCATCGGCGGATCGGATGGCCCTGCCCTTACCCTCGCGCGCCAGTGCCTGAGCGCAGGCAAGCCTTTCGTGACCGCCAACAAGGCGATGATTGCCCATCATGGCCTTGATCTGGCGCGGGAAGCCGAGCGGACCGGCGTCGCCCTGAAATATGAGGCGGCGGTTGCTGGCGGCGTTCCAGTCATCAAGGGCCTGCGGGAAGGCGCCGCGGCCAATCGGATCATGCGGGTCTATGGCATCCTCAACGGCACCTGCAATTATATCCTATCCACGATGGAGAAGGATGGCACCGCGTTCACGAGCGTGCTGGAGGATGCGCAGGCCAAGGGCTATGCCGAGGCGGACCCGAGTTTCGACATTGATGGCGTGGATGCGGCGCACAAGCTCTCGATTCTCGCGAGTTTGGCGTTCGGCACGGAAATCGATTTTGGCTCGGTGGACATCACCGGAATTCGCCATGTACTGGCCGCGGACATTCGTGAGGCGGCAGCGCTCGGCTACAAGATTCGCCTCGTCGGCATGGCCGAGTGCGAGGCGGAAGGTGGCGAGAATGTCGGGCTGTTCCAGCGCGTGCATCCCATGCTCGTGCCGCTCGATCATCCACTCTCGCATGTCGATGGCGCGCTGAACGCCGTCGTCGCAGAGGGCAATTTCGTAGGCCGGCTCTTCTTCCAGGGCGCAGGTGCTGGCGAAGGGCCCACTGCCTCAGCTGTCGTGGCAGACGTGATCGATGTGGCGCGCGACGAATATGGCCCCGCCTTCGCCATGCCCGCCGAATGGCTACAACGTCAGGTGAAGGCAGACACGGGACAGCGTATCGGTCGGGCTTATCTGCGTTTTCAAGTTCGGGATCGCCCGGGCGTTCTGGCGGAAATCACTGCGGCGATGCGCGATGCAGGCGTATCAATCGAGAGCGTCATCCAGCGTGCAGCCACGGCTGATGATGGCGTGCTGGTGGCGATCGTCACCCATCCGGGCGCGCTCTCCAGCATCGATGCCCTGCTTGCAGCGTTGAGCGGATCGGATAGCTTGCTCGGCGCGCCAGTCGTGATGCACATCCTCGATTGAGCGCACGCCGCGCGCGTGAATGCGATGAATAGCAGCCCCGGAACGCCCATTGCGCGCCGGGGCTGACGCATATTATCGACATTGAAACAATCCTCCCCTATCGCGGCTGCATTAACTGCCAAAAGCCAATCAACTACCGAAGGAAGTCTTGGGATGGGGAATTCGAATAACGTCGAAGCCAGTTCCGTTCTCGATCGCGTTCTCGTGCTCGAAATGGTCCGCGTTACTGAAGCCGCTGCAATTGCAGCTGCCAAGCTGATCGGGCGCGGGGACGAGAAGGCAGCCGATGCCGCCGCCGTAGAAGCCATGCGCAAGGCCTTTGATGGCCTGTATATGGATGGCACCGTCGTCATTGGTGAAGGCGAGCGGGACGAAGCCCCAATGCTCTACATCGGTGAGAAGGTCGGCGGCGCGCCGGGCCGTGGCCCCAAGATCGACATCGCGCTCGATCCGCTGGAAGGCACGACCATCACCGCCAAGGCTGGCCCCAATGCGCTCGCTGTGCTGGCCGCTGCTGAGGAAGGCTGCCTGCTCAACGCGCCTGACGTTTATATGGAAAAGCTCGCTGTTGGCCCCGGCTACCCGGCTGACATCATCGACCTCAACAAGACGCCGACGCAGAATGTTCAGGCCGTGGCGAAAGCCAAGGGCGTGGAACCTGGCGACATCATCGTATGCGTACTGGATCGCCCGCGCCATGAGAAGCTCATTGCCGAGCTGCGCGGCATCGGCTGCGGCATCGTGTTGATCCCGGACGGAGACGTCGCCGGCGTGATCGCGACGACCAATCCTGACACGACGATAGACATGTATATGGGTTCGGGCGGCGCTCCTGAGGGCGTACTGGCTTGTGCAGCGCTGCGCTGCGTGGGCGGTCAGTTCAACGGCAAGCTGCTGTTCCGTAATGATGATGAGCGCTCTCGCGCCCGTAAATGGGGCATTGAGGATCTCGACCGGATCTACAAGCTTGAGGATCTCGCCAAGGGTGACTGCATCTTCGCAGCGACTGGCGTAACCGATGGCTCGCTACTCGCGGGCGTGAAGACGCGTCGCGATGGAACGATGACCACCGAAAGCGTGGTCATGCGCTCACACACCGGGACCGTTCGCTGGGTCAAGGGCGAGCATCGCCTCAAAGTGAGCTGAGCGTCTGGTGGTCTGACGGACGCTCCAGGATCGAAGTGATATTTCGCCCTGCACCTCCCAAGGTTCAGGGCGAAATCATGTGTGGCGCGCTTATTTTTTCAGGCGATAGCCGGTGCGGAACATCCAATAGACAATCGTCACGCAGATCAGCAGCATCGCGGTCGCAAAGGCCAGTGACAAG
>CAMLFF010000354.1 GCA_946479185.1 uncultured Sphingobium sp. | reverse complement strand
GACCGATCCGCGCACGAACCATTCCTTGCGGCGGTCTGGAAAGGGGAAGAGCCTCGCGTCTGATTCGAGCTTGCGCGCCGTCACATTGGCAAACACAGTCGTGCGGCCCATGTCGCGCCAACCAAGCAGCGTAACGCCGCCCGAAGTCGTGGCATAGCCCGGGTCACGCGCGGTCTGCCGAGTGCCGGAGAGCCGGACGCCAACACCGGTTCGCGCCGAAAGCGCACGTTCGACGCCCGCATTCAGGCTGAACAGCTCGCCATCCTGCAGCTCGTTTGTGTAATAATGCGCCCGCCCATAGGACAAGCCGACATCGCTTTGCGCGCGCCGCCCGATCTGTCGCGTCCAGCGCAAATCCGCAGTTTCCGTGCGATTGTAGCGCTTCCCGCCATAAGTGCGCCAAGTCACGCCCGCCGATGGCATGACGCGGCTGCGCCCGGTCTGCCATTCCAGTCCAAGCAGCGCGCTGCCGGAAAGGTCGTTAAACTGGCTCTCGCGATAAAATGTGCCGTCACCGGACAGGCGCGGCACCAGCATGAGGTTTGGCGCGAGGCCGATGCGCGCAAAGACTTGCCCGCTCACATGCACGCCAATGCCCGATTGCTCGCGGGCGTCATCGGACAAGGTGAGCGGCGCAATGATGGTATCGAGCTGCTTGGCAGCGGTCGCGCGGTTGATGTTGCTGTCCGGCGCCATTGCGAGCTCGAAATTGCCACCAAAGCGCCGATTGGAGCGCAGCGCGCTGGCGAACTGATCGACGACCAGCGCAACCTGCGGGGGCAGCCCGCTCGCCTGCGCTTGCCGCAATTGTTGCCGTGCGCGGCCTTCATCGCCCATCGCGGCGAGCACGCGGGCAAGCTCTAGCCGAACGCGGGTCGCGCCGGGCTCTTCATCGAGGATCGCACGAAAGGCGAGGGCGGCGTCGGCATGGCGTTGCTGGTCACCGAGCATCATGCCGAGACGAAAACGTGCCTCCGATCGCACGCTTTGCTCCGGATCACGCGCGAGAGCTCTGTAGATTGCTTCGGCATCGGGCAAGCGCTCGGCGACGCGCGCCTGATCTGCCAGATCGAAAAGCTGCGCTGCGGTGAGGCCGGTCAGGGCCGATCCATCAGCGGTGACCTGCGGTGCCGCTGTTGGTGGGGGCGATATCTGCAATTGTGGCGGCGATATTTGCGAGGTTGGGGCAGACAGGTCCGGGGCGGATGAGGCCGAGGTCGATGGCGTGGGGGCTGGCGGGCTATAGGCTTCCACCCGCGAATCGGCCCCTCCGGCAGCGCCGTGCAGCACGAGGCCAGAGAGCATCGCAACTTTCACGGCCCGGTAACGTGGCATGATCATGTCTTTCGGGTCGCAGCGTCGATTAGTTCCCAGTGCGTTTAGCGACTGCGATACCGCTGAGATAGGCTGCATCTGCACTGCCGGGATTATTTGCAGAGGTGGCTTCAGTCTGGAAGCCGAACGTGCCCGCGATCTCGGTGCCCGTCGGCCCATAAAGCGCGCCCTCGAAGAAGCCGAGATAGGTGCTGCCGCTGTTCACATCCGCATTCAGCCCGCCATCGATATCGATGGCGCCGCGCGCGAAGGTGAACGTGCCGAAATTGCGCTGGCTACCATCGACAAGGCTGGTGCCGATGGGATTGAGCGTGCCGGTGAACGTCCCCGCGTTGAAGTTCATGGCGAACTGGCTTGTGCCGGAGAGGGAATAGGTCGCGCCGCCTTGCAGCTTCACGCCGGTGCCCCGGATGATGCCATCGAACGTGCCGCTTCCAGTGGGGATCTGGAAGGCATTGGTGCGCAGACCCCAGGTGAACCAGCGGTCCATCCGGTCATTGCCTGATGCTTGCGCGCGTTCCCAGCGGCCAAAGCTGGCATAGCTGAGCGCGATGGCGCCGTTACCCGATCCGGCCTTGTTAAGCGAGAGCTTGTAGGAGAGGCCGTCCGTGCCGGTGATGTTGTACACTGCGAGCGAGCTTGTGGAGGCGCCGCTGTTCAGGCTCCCGGCGCCAAATGTGGTGCTGATACCGCGTGCCGTGTCAGCATAGGTGTAGCTGCCCTGCGAGGCATTGAAGCTCAACTCGGCGGTTGAGCGCAGCAGAAAGGCGTTGTTGGCCGCGACGTTCCCGCCAAGATCGGTAAAGCTCACCTGACTGAAACGATGTTCGAATGCTTCGCTGAATTGCAGCTGCGTCAGGGAGTTGTTGAGCCCTGCAACCGTGGCATCCTCTCGGCCAAGCAGATAGCCTGCCGCAATCTCGCCGTCCGCACTGGAGAGATACCAGGATGCGCCGACTTCCTGTCCGTCCGGGCCATAAAAGCGCCCATTCCAGCCGCCATAGAAGCGCTTGCCATCATCCATCGCGAATGAGCCAGTGAAGGCACCAAGACCGCTCGTCAGCGCGCCCTCGCCATAATAGACGCCTATGCCCTTAATGAGGCTGGTCTCCAAGTCGATGGTGGAGAGCACGCCGCTGCTGGAGAGGGTGCCGCTGCCGAAATCGATCTGGAGCGAGCCGCTGCCTGCCATTGCATATTGTGCATCGATGGCGCGCGCGCCGACGAGGCTCACCGAATATAGGCCGGTACCGCTGCGTTGCTGGAGGCGACCGTCCGGTGTTTCGGCGCCATAGGTGAATGGATCATAGCTGTAATTCACTTCACCATTGGCGAGCGTGGCGCGCTCCCAAGCGCCGCCGCCCACATATTGGTACGTAAGGGCGCCTGCCGTTGCGGCGTTAGTGAGCGTGAGCGCTTCGCTGGTCGCGCCGAGCTTCTGGAAGCTCTTGAAGGCCGCTGAGCCAGAGACCACCAGATCTGCTGGAGCGAACGTCGCGCTTCGTCCGGCGGTGCTGATCGTATAGCTCTGGTTCGTGGCATTATAGTCGATGGTAAGCGAGCCAGCCGCGGCAGTGCCATTTGTCACGGGTCGCTTGTCGGCATAGAATTTGCCGGCTGAATTGGCCGAACTGTTTGT
>CAMLFF010000353.1 GCA_946479185.1 uncultured Sphingobium sp. | reverse complement strand
CTTCGTAGCTAAGACGCTGGTCCTGCTGAAGCGTTGCCATGCCGGCGCGCTCAACGGCACTGATGTGCACGAAGCTGTCGTTGCCGCCATCGTCAGGCTTGATGAAACCATAGCCCTTATCGGCGTTGAAGAATTTGACTGTGCCTACTGGCATGATATGTTTCCTATCTCGAAAACAGAAATGGTCCGCCCGGAAAGTCCTGGCAGAGCTGGTAGCGTGAGAAGGGAAGGATCAGCTCAAAGCGTCAAATTCCGTCGCATGCGACGTTAGCCTCTGCAATATGAATGCAAGGTCCCCGAAAGTCAAGGCTAATAGTTTTTATTGCCAACTTCCTGAATTACGCGGCGTCCGATATCCTGATAAAATGACGAGATCGTCGCGAGGTTGAGCGACAAGGGAATGACAGCTTTCCCATAACTTAAATCTGCCTTTCCACCCTCTTTTATCTCGCCCCCGGCAATGCCCATATCCGCAATCAAAGATGCCGCCCGCCAATGATGGCTCGGCCCACGCAGCCGCGCCGCAATGCGCCCCATCGCGCGCAGTCTGTCATGATCCGCCGCCGCCATGCCCACGAGTTGCTCCACCGCAAGCAGCTTCTTGGATGTATTGCTGATCCTGTCGAACAGCTCGGCATCATGCCCTGCCCCGCTGATCTGCCCGGCAGTATCGTTCAGCAGCACCGCCAGGAACCGATCGAGCTCGCGGATTCGGTTCGCCGTGACCCGCATCTGCACCTTGGCAGCCAGGCTCGGCGTTCGGCCGGATGCGATTCCTTCAACTATAGGGTAGCGCGAAACAAATTCGCAGCCTGCCAATAATGTTGAATAAGATATGAGCGAAGAATGATCATCCAGCGCCTCGGTACAGGCAGCTTTGGCGAAAAGATCAGGCAATGCACAAACCCCCTTTTCTCTTCCAAAGACGAGTGCCGATGCCGCCCACTAGCAGCGCGGGGATTAAATCACTCGCTAAAAATGAGGATATGGTGTAGCAGGCTGCATCGTTGCTCTTCGCCCGCAAGCATGTGACGCCTGAGAGAAGAGTCTTCCTCCCGCTTGCTCGCCGGAAGACTCAATATGCGCTTTCATTCCATTTCATCGATGCAAGCGAAGCTGAGCGGCCGGACTTTTCACCCTGCCATCGCGCCTCTATCCGGCTCCGCTGACAGCGCCTTGTCGCAAGCCGCGCGGCATCGTCTGGATCGCATCCTGAGCGACGGCTCGTTGAGCGAAAATCCCGATTGCGGGAAGGCGGACGCCTGATTTCTCCGGCGCTGGCCTTAGGTCAAAGCACCGTACCTCTATTCAAGGCGCTCTCCAGCGCTGCTATTTTCTCGACCCGAAAGGTATTCCTATGAGCCGTGCAATCAACTTCTCCCTGACCGAGGTCGAAATCACGCGTCGCTGCAAGGATGCTGATGTCGGCATCAGCGTGATGGAAGCCCTGCCCAAGGGCGGCACCCGCCTCGTGTGCAAAACCAATGATGGCGCCGAGACGATGCGCCGCCGCCACCCCAAGCAGGTTCTGGATGGCACGCAGGCGCGCAATCCCTTCTTCGTGCCAGTCTTGCAGCGCCAGTAACATCTATAGCGGGGCGAGGCTGCGCCAACACGCACCCGCCCTGCATTTTGAACGTCGCGAGACGCTCAAGGACTCCCCCTTCAACAAAAGGAGGCTCCGCATGGATCTCAATCAACTCTATCACGATCACCAACTCACCCTGATGCGCGCATCGCGGGCTTTTGATAGCCGCGTAAGACTGGCGCAGGAAAAACGCGCCATCACAATCGCCCGCGCGATCGAAACCAAGCAACGCGCGCTCGGCGCAGCGGCCGCCCATCGCTGGGAAGCGCCTTATTCGAGCGCCAACCGCATGGCCTGAGCGGCGTACACTCACATATTGGAGGCACTCTCATGCCAGCTAGCCTGAAATTCTGCCTCGAACGCGCTGCTGAAAATGCAAGCGCCGCACGCGCCGCATCCTCCACCGACCTGCGCGAACAATTTCTGACATCCGAACTCGCCTGGCGCGCCATGGCGGACAACAGCATCGAGATGACAGACGCTGAAGCGGCCTGAAGGACATCAACGTAACAGGCTGAACCGAAGGAGCGTTTTCACGACACGCGCGTATTGTTCATGTCATGCCCGGAGGTAAGCCCATGTTGTCGCAACGGATTGATTATGAGCAGGACAAGGTCATCGCCATTGGCAGCACCCCTTCCAGCAGCGCGTTGAGCACTGACGATCAGATGCTGATGCGCCAATATGGCATCTCGCTGACCGCGTTGGGCCGATTTGAATATGGCTCGTTCGCCTATTCCACACTTCCACTTGCGGTCGCACAAGCGCGTCAAGCTGAGCGTCGCGCGCTAAGCTAAACCTACCGTCTGAGCGCCAAAAAGGGGCCGTCCGACAAGGACAGGCCCCTTAATTTTGTCCGCCTCACTCCACCGATTGCACTTCATCGGTATGCACAGTGAAGCCCACCAGCAGCGCCGAGCCAAAAGACGTCGTCAGCGCCGTGTCCGTCGCATCACGCCCACGGGCCATGAGGATGCGGCCAATGCGCGGCATATTGTGACGCGCATCATAAGTGTACCAGTCGCCATCGATATACACATCGAACCAGGCGCTGAAGTCCATCGGCGCATCCATCACCGGAACGCCGATATCGCCCAGATAGCCCGTGCAGTATCGCGCCGGAATGTTCATGCAGCGGCACAGCGTAATCGCCAGATGGGCGAAGTCGCGGCACACGCCGACCTGCTCCTGATAAGCATTCCATGCCGTCTTGTCCGAGCGGGCATGCTCATAGCCAAAGCGGATCTGCCGATGCGCAAAATCGACCAGCGCCTCCACCCGATCCCGCGCTGAGGTCAGGTGCCCCGCCTGCCCCCACGCCACCTGCATCAGCCGATCCGTCTCGCAATAGCGGCTGCCAAGCAGATAGACGAGCACATCGTCCGGCAAT
>CAMLFF010000352.1 GCA_946479185.1 uncultured Sphingobium sp. | reverse complement strand
CACCGCCTGCCTCTCCGACGAGGAGTTGCAGGCCCTGCGCAGTGTCGGGCGCAAAATCGAGAAACATTATGGCCGCGCGCAGGACATTGAATGGGCATTCGATAAGAGCGGCAAGCTGCTGCTGCTGCAAAGTCGCCCGGAGACGGTGTGGTCTGTGAAGGCGCTCGCGCCTGTCTCGACCAGTACGGAAAATCCGCTGGCGCATGTGATGAATATCTTTGGGGGACGACGTTAAAATGAGCCTGACTGCCAAGGATGTGCAGGAGATTATGACGCTGCTCGAAGGATCGACCTTTGACCGGCTGATGCTGGAAGTGGACGGCCTCAAGCTGGAGCTTGAGCGTGGCGGCACAGGCGCCCCGCGCCCAGCCCGCAAGATCGAGAAGGCGAGTGCGCCTGCGCCAACGCCTGCAACCGCGCCGCCACCAACACCGGTTCGCCAGAGCCGCGAGGAAGGGCTGGTCGAGATCAACTCGCCATTGCTCGGCATCTTCTATCGCGCACCAAAGCCCGGCGAGGCGCCTTTCGTTGAGGTCGGCGCCCGCGTATCCACCGAGACGGTCATCGGCATTGTCGAGGTGATGAAGCTCATGAACTCCGTATCGGCAGGCGTGAGCGGTGAGATTGTGGAGATCATCGGCCGCAATGGCGAGCTGGTCGAGCATGGCGAAGTGCTGATGCTCGTGCGGCCGGACGCGGACTGACACCAGCCCCATGACCATCCGCCGCATCCTGATCGCCAATCGCGGCGAAATCGCCGTGCGCATCATCCGCACCGCCAAAGCGCTGGGCATCGAAACCGTGCTGGCCGTCTCCGAGGCGGATCGCGGATCGCTCGGCGCGCAAATGGCGGACCGGGCGCTCTGTATCGGCCCTTCACGTCCCAGCGAAAGCTATTTGCGTGTGGAGACAATCGTGCAGGCGGCGCTCGGCTCTGGCTCCGATGCCATTCACCCCGGCTATGGCTTCCTCTCCGAGCGGGCCGATCTTGCCCGGCTTTGCGAGGATGAAGGCGTGATCTTCATCGGGCCGACCGCCGCGCAGATCGAGGCGGTCGGCGACAAGTTACGCGCGCGTGCCGAAGCCATTGCCGCCAATGTGCCGGTGGTGCCCGGCGGCCCGGTCGAGAGCCTTGCCGACGCGGCGGCGCTGGGCGAACGCATCGGCGCCCCCCTGCTCATTAAGGCGGTGGGCGGCGGCGGCGGGCGCGGCATGAAGCTGGTGGAAAATCTCGATGATCTCGCCACCATGATGGACATGGCCGCAGCCGAGGCAGACGCGGCCTTTGGCGATGCGCGCGTCTATCTGGAGCGCTATGTTGCGCAGGGCCGCCATGTCGAGGTGCAGGTGCTGGGCGATGGTGAGGGCCACGTCATCCATCTGGGCGAGCGCGATTGCTCGGTGCAGCGGCGCTACCAGAAGCTCATCGAGGAAACGCCAGCGCCCAACCTGCCGGTCGCAATCCGCGATGCGATGCATGAGGCGGCTGTGCGCTTCTCGGCACGGCTTGACTATCGCGGCGCGGGCACGGTGGAATTTCTCTACGATGTCGCCCGCGAGCAATTTTATTTTCTGGAGATGAATGCGCGGATTCAGGTCGAGCATCCGGTGACTGAGATGGTCACAGGCGTTGACCTCATTGCCGAGCAGATCGCGATTGCGAACGGGGAAGGCCTGCGCTTCTCGCAGGATGATATCGTCATCAATGGTGCCGCCGTGGAATGCCGAATAAATGCGGAAGACCCGGCGCGCGATTTCATGCCCAGCCCTGGCACCGTCTCCACCGCGCACTGGCCGCAAGGCGAGGGCATCCGCGTGGATACCCACATCGTGGATGGCGCGAAGATACCGCCCTTCTATGACTCGATGGTCGCCAAGGTCATCGCCCACGGGCCGGACCGCGCGACCGCAATAGAGCGCTTGTCCGGCGCGCTACGTGAAACGCGCATCGAAGGCATCTCGACCAACATCAGTTTTCAGGCAGAGAATCTGGCCGACCCAGATTTCGCATCAGGCGGCGTCGATACGGGCTTTCTGGCACGGCGCATGGCGCGCACCACGCAATAGGCAACAGAGCAATGGCGAACATCAAACTTGTCGAGACGTCCCTGCGTGACGGCAATCAATGCCTGTGGGCCGCGCTGGGCGTGGATACCGCGCGCACGCTGAGCGTTGCGCCAATGCTGGAGCGGGTAGGCTTCAAGGCCATCGATTTCACCACCTCGACCCATATGGGCGTGGCCGTGCGCTACAAGCAGGAGGACCCGTGGGAGCGCATCCGCCTGATGCATCAGGCCATGCCGACAACGCCGCTGCAATTTCTCTCCACCGGCTTTCGCTTCATCTCCTGGGAGACTTCCAGCCCGGATTTCATGGCACTCGCCTTCCGCACGCTCATGAAGAACGGCATTGGCCGCTTCGCGCTGGCTGATCCGAACAATGATGCCGATGCCAATGTGGAAGTCGCGCGGCTCATCAAGCGCGATGGCGACGCTTATGTCGTCGGCGCGCTCGTCTTCACGCTCAGCCCAATCCATGATGATGCGCATTATGCCGAGGCGGCGCGGAAAATGGCGGCCAGCCCGGATATCGACGCGCTTTACATCAAAGACCCCGGCGGGCTTTTGTCGCCCAAGCGCGCAGGCACGCTGATACCAGCCATATTAGCAGTCATTGGCGATAAGCCATTGGAATTGCATGCTCATTGCACCATCGGCCTTGGCGAACCGAGCTATTATGAAGCAGCCGATCTTGGGGTGGAGACGCTGCAAGGCGCGAGCGGCGCGCTGGGCGATGGCACCTCCAACCCACCGCTAGAGCGCGTCGTCGCCAATCTGCGCGCGCTTGGCCATAGCGTCGATATCGATGATGAAGCGCTGGCGCAGGTCGGCCAATATTTCACCGCGATGGCGCAGGCTGAGGGCTTGCCGATGGGCGCGCCCATGTCGTTCGACGCGACCTACCTCCAGCACCAGCTCCCC
>CAMLFF010000351.1 GCA_946479185.1 uncultured Sphingobium sp. | reverse complement strand
CCGGTCGTGCGCAAGCATGTCGAATTCAAGGAAGCCAAGATCAAGTAATCTGGCGCCTTTCGAGCTGAAATGCAAAAGCCCCGCATCATCGATGCGGGGCTTTTTGCTGGTTGTCATTAGCGCGACAAATGCGACGTCGATGCTAGCAGTCCGTTAGCGTAAAGGCATAAGTGGCTGGTCCGGAGCGGCATGTCGAAGAGGCCACTCTATCCGCGTCCGGACCAGCCGCCCCACGGGGCTCAGGAGTTGCGGCATTCCCGAGACAGGCCGTAGGGAGCTGTGAGCGCGGATGCGTAAGTAGTGCCCCGCGGCTTGCTTGGACCCTACTCCGGCACCCCGGAAACTCAAGCAAATCCAGGCGTCTGGCGCCGGTAAGTTCTTGTTAATTATAACGGATAACCCTAACGCGTCCAATTGCAGCTTTCTCAAGCAGCGTCGAACACCACCCGGTTGCGGCCCTCGCGCTTGGCCCGGTACAACGCCACATCGGCCCGCTTGATCAGCGTCTCCGGCGTATCGCTCAAACTCTCATTGAGCGTAACCCCAACCGACACCGTCACCCCGATCATCCGCCCCGCCCCAGCCTCAAAACTCCGCTCCGCCACCGACTGCCGCACCCGCTCGGCAATCGATTCTGCCTGCCGAACATCGGTATCGGGCATCAGCACCACGAACTCCTCGCCACCAATGCGGCTGGCCAGATGGTGCCCACGAACGTTACGTTTCAATCGGTTAGCGATCTCCTTGAGGACGGAATCGCCGATATCGTGGCCATAGGTATCGTTGACGGCCTTGAAGTGATCCACATCAAGGATCATCAGCGCCATATCGCGCCCCTGGCTCTGAGCCTTGCTCAGCATAACCCCCAGATGCCGCTCGAAATAACGCCGGTTATAAAGCCCGGTCATGTCGTCGGTGACGGCCATGGCCATGGTCTGGTTGACGCTGTGGCGCAACTCGGTGGCATAGCGCTGCCGCCGAATCTGCGTGCGCACCCGCGCCGCCAGCTCATTGCGCTCCACGGGCCGCATGATGAAATCATTGACGCCCAGATCGAGCGCCCGCACCACCTTGGGCCGGTCCGCATCGTCGGCCACCAGAATTATCGGCAGGTTGCGCGTATGTTCCAGCGTGCGGATCTGCGAGCAGACCCGCAGCGGATCGAAATCGGTGAGCGACATGGTGATCAGCGCCAGCTCATATTGCGCGCCGGTGACCTGGAACACGGCGTCCGCCGGCTGGGTCAGCACGTCGACCCGGTGGCCGGGCGCCAGATAATTCTTGATGCGCTCGGCATGGCGCGCATCGGTATCGACGATCAGGATGGAGCCATTGTCAGCATTGATCTTGTCCATCGCGCGGAACGAATCCTCGATGGCAATCTGCTGGCCGGTCACGGCGCGAGAGCGCAGCTCATCGGTCAAGGATTTGAGGCGCACCAGGCTCTTAACCCGGGCCATCAGCTGCATGTCATCGACCGGCTTGGTCAGAAAGTCATCGGCGCCGACCTCCAGCCCCTTGACCCGGTCGGAGGGCTGATCGAGCGCGGTGATCATCAGTACTGGTACGTGATGGGTGCGGGTATTGGCCTTGAGCCGCCGGCAGACCTCGAAGCCGTCCATGATGGGCATCATGACGTCGAGCAGCACCATGTCGACATCCGAGCTTTCGCAGATATCGAGGGCTTCCTGGCCGGACGAAGCGGTTACGACATCGAAATATTCCGCACTCAGCCGCGCCTCGAGCAGGCGGACATTGGTGGGGATGTCGTCGACGATGAGAATGCGCGCAGTCACTTGGCAGCCTTCAGCTCATTGCCCACCCTGCAGCGTCCACTGCGGGTTCGGAGCAAGCCGGATCGGCCTTTAAGACGACCGCTCAGGCCGGGCCAATATAGTGGGCAATAGTTTCCAGAAAATGAGGCACGGAGATGGGTTTACTAATGTATCCCTCGCAGCCGCCCTGCAAAATTCGCTCCTCATCGCCCTTCATGGCAAAGGCGGTGACGGCGATAACTGGAATATGGGCCAAGTCCTCGTCGTCCTTGAGCCATTTGGTGACCACAAGGCCAGAGACTTCCGGCAATTGGATATCCATGAGAATCAGATCGGGATGGTGGGCGCGGGCAAGGTCGAGCGCTTCCATCCCGTTCCGGGTCTGGATAACGGCATAGCCGCGCGATTCGAGCAGATCATTGAACAGCTTCATGTTCAGCTCGTTATCTTCCACGATCATCACAGTCTTGGGCATCGATCCATCCTCGCGCCGCCGGGGCGCTAGCGACACTTCGCTTTGCCGCCCCGTTCAGCTACCATGCTATCTCTTACAAAACACCAAATGAGGCTTGGCGTTGCCCCGTACGCAGACTGCACAACCCGATGTGACAAGCCTCGCCGATTCCTGCCTGGGCTATCTCGCGGAAAATCCCGATGAACTGCTGGCTTTCATGCAGTTTGCCGGTTTTGACCCCGATATGCTGCGCCGCTCCGTCGGCTCATCCGCGCTGCAGCACGGGCTCGTGGACTACTTTGCCTCAAACGAGTCGATTCTGCTCGCCCTCTGCGCAAATACCGGCATCACGCCCGAAGCGTTCATGCGCGTGTGGCAGCGCCTCAATCCATCGGGGTAGATATGGCGGTCGATTGGCTCTGCCGCGATTGTCTGGTCCATGGCTCGGCCAATGCCGCGCCACAGCGCTGCCCTGGCTGCGGTTCGCCGCGCTTGCGGGCACATGAGGAGCTGTTTGCACTGACGACGGCCCATGTCGATTGCGATGCATTCTACGCGTCGGTCGAAAAGCGCGACGATCCTTCGCTGCGCGACAAGCCGCTGATCATCGGCGGCGGCGTACGCGGCGTGGTATCCACCTGCTGCTATATCGCCCGCCAGTCTGGCGTCCGCTCGGCCATGCCGATGTTCAAGGCGCGCCAGCTCTGCCCCGATGCCGTTATCCTCAAGCCGAACATGGCCAAATATGTCGAGGTCAGCCGCCAGAT
>CAMLFF010000350.1 GCA_946479185.1 uncultured Sphingobium sp. | reverse complement strand
ACATGCTCGACGGTGTCGGGGTGGAAGGCGAGCGCCTGCGTCTGAAACCATTTGTCCGTCACCAGCGCATTGCCGGCATAGCGGGCGTGGAACTGGCCTAGCGCCTCCTCCCGCTGTGGCGCAGCACTGCTTGCGAGCACGGCCAGGGCGGCCTGCCGTTCCGTCATATTGTCCGCACTCGTAAATTGCTCGAAGCTCAGCGTCGGGCCATCGTCGGACTGTGACGACACGATGTAACTGAGCGCCACACTGCGCAGACGGCGTGCAGCACGGGCATCTGGCGACAGTGAGAAGCCATTGCGTGCACAAGCGCTGTGCAACGCCCGCCAATCCGCCTCCAGCTTTGTGCCGATCTCCCGTTGCAGGGCTTCACGCGCGGCATGGATGGCGTCCGGATCGACGATCTGCATCTGATCGCCCAAATAGGCCTCGCTCGGCACGCGGACGGCCTCGGCAATGAAGGACCGGTCGAGCGCTGGATCGGATATCGTCTGGCGGATCGACTCGATGATGACCTCGCTCTCCAGCAGGCCACCCGCGATATGGCCAAGCAGACTGTTGATCATCAACTGCTGGAGCGATTCATAGCGATTAAACGGGTCGTCATCATGCGCTGCGAGGAAAGCCAGATTCTGCGCGCTTTGCTCAGCCTCAATGATGATCGGCGCAGAAAAGCCGCGATTGAGTGACAGGATCGGCGGCTGCTCGAAGCCCTCGAAACGAACTTCGCTCTGCTCTTTGGTCAGCACATGCATCTGCTCGCCGCGATGGGTGCCTGTCTCCCGATCGAACAGGGCAAAGACGATCGGGATGGACATCGGCGCCTTCTCGACGAGATCCGGCGTCGATGGCACGGCTTGGCGCAGCGCGAGCGTGACGGTGCCGTTCGCTGCATCATGCGTCATCTGCACGGTCACGCGCGGCGTGCCGGCCTGACTGTACCAGAGGCGGAACTGAGCAAGGTCGATACCCCCGCCGTCCTCCATCGCTTTGACGAAATCCTCACAGGTCGCCGCCTGCCCGTCATGGCGCTCGAAATACAGGTCAGTGCCTTTGCGGAACCGCTCGGGGCCCAGCAGTCGGGCCATCATGCGGATAAGCTCAGCGCCCTTGTTATAGACCGTCGCGGTGTAGAAGTTGCTGATCTCCGCATAGGATTCCGGCCGAACCGGATGCGCCAAGGGTCCGCTATCCTCCTGAAACTGGGCCGCGCGCAAGATCCGCGCATCCTCGATCCGCTTGACTGCGGGCGAGCCCATGTCCGCTGAAAAGGTCTGGTCGCGATAGACGGTGAAACCCTCCTTGAGCGAGAGCTGGAACCAATCCCGGCATGTCACGCGGTCGCCTGACCAATTGTGGAAATATTCATGCGCAACGACGCTTTCGATGGCGTCATAATCCGGGTCCGTCGCCGTTTCCGGATCGGCCAATATGTAGCGCGTGTTGAAGATGTTGAGGCCCTTATTCTCCATTGCGCCAAAGTTGAAATCCGCCACGGCGACGATGTTGAACACGTCCAGATCATATTCGCGGCCATAGGCCTGCTCATCCCAGGCCATGCTGTCCTTCAGCGCCTTCATGGCGTGATCGGTGCGCGGAAGATCGTCTTCCTTCACCCAGATGCCGAGCGTGACGTCACGCCCGCTCATGGTCGTGAAGCTGTCTGCATTGCAGGCGAGATCACCCGCGACGAGGGCGAAGAGATAGCTTGGCTTGGGGAATGGATCGTTCCAACGCGCCCAATGCCGCCCATCGGGGAGATCACCTTGATCGACCGGATCGCCATTGGCGAGCAGCACGGGGAAGCTGGTCTTGTTGGCGCGCAGGATAACGTCATAGCGCGAAAGGACATCTGGCCGGTCCATGAAGAAGGTGATGCGCCGGAAGCCCTCCGGCTCGCACTGGGTGCAAAGCAGGCCGCCCGACGCATAGAGGCCCATCAGCTGGGTGTTTGCAGCCGGGGTAATCTCCACCTCGGTCTCGATGAGATGTGAGTCGCCGGAAAGCGCAATCACCAGCGCGCCCTCATCCATTTGCCAGTCCGCAGGGGCGAGCGTTTGACCATCGACCGCAACCCGCAGGGGTGTGAGGCCATCGCCATCAAGGCGCAGTGGGTGCTCGTGCGTGCCCGAGCGCGTGACGCTGAAGCTGGCCTTCACCCGCGTCGCCTGCGGATCGAGATCAAACTCAAGGCTGATGTTGGGCGCCAGCCATGACGGCGGGCGATAATCCTCGCGGCGGATGACGGCCAAGGGGGCGGCGGCTTGAGTCTTTTGAATGTCCATGCAGCGAACCTAGGGTGCGCCATCGCGCTGCACAACCAAGCTCGTCTGTTCAAAACGCTTTGATGCTGCTCTAAACCACCAATGCCTCATCTATTGATCTTCGGCCTCGGCTATACCGCCAGCCTTCTCTCACGCCGACTTGCAGCACAGGGCTGGACTGTCGAATCGACAGGCAGGTCTGGTACGATGGCGTTCGGTGATGCGCAGGCCGTGCATTCTGCGATTGCGCGGGCGAGCCACATCCTCTCCTCTGTGCCACCGCAGGATGAGCAAGATCCCGTGCTGAGCGCCTATGGCGATGCTTTATGCAACTGCGATGCGGCGTGGATCGGCTACCTCTCCTCCACTGGCGTTTACGGCGACACGGGCGGCGCCTGGGTGGATGAAACCGCTCCCATCGGCTTGGGGCGCCGCAATGCGCGAGCTACGGCTGATGCGGCCTGGCAGGCAACAAATCGGCCAACGCACATCTTCCGCCTGCCCGGCATTTATGGCCCTGGGCGCAGCGCGCTCGACCGTATCCGCGAAGGCCGCGCCCGCCGGATCGACGATGCAGCGCAAGTCTTCAGCCGCGTCCATGTCGAGGATATCGTGTCCGGCGTGATTACGGGGATGGCCGGGCCTGCGGGCGTTTATAATTTGGCGGATGACCTGCCCTGCCCGCAAAATGACGTCATTGCATATGGCTGCGAGCTGCTCGGCTGCCCACCGCC
>CAMLFF010000349.1 GCA_946479185.1 uncultured Sphingobium sp. | reverse complement strand
ACATCATGGTCAACGGACCAGACCAGACCTACATCGAAAAGAAGGGCAAGCTGCAACTCGCGCCGATCCATTTTCGCGACGAGGAGCATCTGTTCCAGATCGCCCAGCGCATCGTGAATCAGGTAGGCCGCCGCGTCGACCAGACCACACCATTGGCGGATGCGCGCCTTGCAGACGGCAGCCGCGTCAACGTGATCGTGCCGCCGCTTTCGCTGCGCGGCACCGCGATCTCGATTCGTAAATTCTCCGCCAAGCCAATCACGCTGGATATGATGGCGCGTGGTGGCTCCATGTCCGAGAAGATGGCCACTGCGCTCAAGATTGCGGGCGCGTGCCGGTTTAATGTCGTCATTTCAGGGGGCACAGGCTCGGGTAAAACCACGATGCTCAACGCCCTTTCCAAAATGATCGATCCGGGCGAGCGCGTGCTGACGATCGAGGATGCGGCGGAACTTCGGCTCCAGCAGCCGCACTGGCTGCCGCTCGAAACCCGCCCGCCGAACCTGGAAGGGCAGGGCGCGATCACCATCGGCGACCTCGTGAAGAACGCCCTGCGTATGCGGCCAGACCGCATCATTCTGGGCGAAATTCGTGGCGCGGAATGTTTCGATCTGCTCGCTGCGATGAACACCGGCCATGATGGCTCCATGTGTACGCTCCACTCCAACAGCCCGCGCGAATGCCTTGGCCGTATGGAGAATATGATCCTGATGGGCGACATCAAGATTCCCAAGGAAGCCATCTCCAAGCAGATCGCCGATTCGGTCGATCTCATCGTGCAGGTAAAGCGTCTGCGCGATGGTTCGCGTCGCGTGACCAACATCACCGAAGTGATCGGCATGGAGGGCGATGTCATCGTGACGCAAGAGCTGTTCAAATTCGAGTTTCTCGATGAGGATAGCGACGGCAAGATCATCGGCGAATATCGCTCGATGGGCCTGCGCCCTTACACGCTGGAGAAGGCACGCGGCTTCGGTTTCGATCAGGCGCTGCTGGACGCCTGCCTCTGACGCACGGACTTAGCCGCTAACTCGCTCTTTCCAATAGCTTGCTCTTGATCCGGCATTGCGACATGATCGCTTCTGCAACGCCACTCCAGAAAGAGAGCATGCTATGCCCCCCAAGTCCTATCTCAAATTTGCCGGCGCGCTGCTGCTCGCCGCTGGCCCGATTGTGGCTGTTCACGCGATGGCCGCAGCGGAGCCTGCCGCGATAGCCGTCAGTGCCGATGCGGCTGCTGCCGTTGCAGCGCCCAGCCGCACGCCTGCAAATGTCGTTCGGGACAAATATCGTCATCCCGCCGAGAGTCTGAGCTTCTTTGGCGTGACGGGCGGCCAGACCGTGGTCGAATATATGCCCGCCAGTGGATGGTATATGGAGATCCTGGCGCCGCTAGCCGCGAAGGGTGGCGGTCAATATTATGGCGCACAACCTGCGGCGCGCCGCGAGTCCGCGCAGGCGAAACTCGACGCAAACAAGGCGCTGTTCGGTAAAGCCAAACTCGTTGATCTGGCTGAGGTGCCAACGGCGTCTGCCGATACCGTCCTCACATTTCGCAATGTCCATAATATGGTGATGAACGACAATGGCCCGGCGATGTTCGCCGAGTTCTTCCGCATCGCCAAGCCCGGCGCCGTGTTGGGCGTGGTAGACCATCGCTTGCCTGAAGCGCGCGATACCGCTGCCGAGAAATCGAGCGGCTATCTGAAGGTTTCGACCGTCCGTAAGCTGGCGGAAGATGCGGGGTTTGTGTTTGAGGCCAGCTCGGAGGTTAACGCCAACCCCAAGGACACCGCTGATTGGGAGAAGGGCGTCTGGACCTTGCCGCCGACGCTGAGCCAAAAGGATGTGGACCGGGAGAAATATATCGCGATCGGCGAGAGCGACCGGATGACACTGAAGTTTCGCAAGCCCAAATGATGCACGTCAGGCGTTCATGGGATGAGCCATGATCGCCTGAACGCTCGCCAAAAAGTCAGGCAGCCCCGGCGGCGATCTCGCGCAGCGCCTGCTCAATTGCTTCGGACGGCTGAGCGCCCGTAATCAAATATTGCTCATTGATGATGAGCGACGGCACGCCGGTGACGCCTCGCGACTGCCAGAGATATTCCGCCTCGCGCACCTCGGATTCATAGCGGTTGGAGGCGAGCACGTTGCGCGCTTCATCCGCATCCAGCCCCGCTGTCTGCGCCGCTGCGATCAACACCTCATGATCTGCGGGACTCTGGTCATGCGAATGATAGGCTTCGAGCAACACCCGCTTGAGCGCATGTTGCCGCCCCTCCAGCCCGGCCCAATGCAGCAGGCGGTGGGCATCGAACGTGTTGTAGAGGCGCCCTTGCGGCGACATCGCCATCGGAAAGCCGAGCGTTGCGGCACGCGCGCGAATCTGTTCGCGATTCGCGGCGACCTGCTCGGGCGTCGAGCCATATTTTCCCGTGAGCCGTTCGACGATGCTCTGCCCCTCCTTGGGCGCGTCAGGATCAAGCTCGAACGGCTGAAAACGCACCTCGACATCGACACTATCGCCGATCCGGTCGAGCGCGGTTTCCAGCTCGCGAAGGCCAATGGCGCACCAGGGGCAGGACACATCGGAAACGAAATCGATCTTGACCGGGCTGGGCATGGAACATCTCCTTGACGACCCAATCTAGTGCGGCCCGCCCCTAAAGGAAATGGGCGCCGGTTTTAGCCGGACGCCCATTTCTCTATCGTGGCAGCGCAAGGTTGCGCTGATGATTAGCTCAGGCTGCGAGCTTGCGCAGCACATAGGGCAGGATGCCGCCGTTGAGGAAGTAATCCAGCTCGTTCACCGTATCGATGCGGCACAGCGCCTCGAAGGTGAAGGCCGTGCCATCGGCGCGCTTGGCTTCCACGGTGACCTTCTGGCGCGGCTTGAGGCCAGCGACATTGCGGATCGTGAAGGTTTCGTCGCCAGTCAGCCCCAGCGTCTCGCGGTTGGCGCCGTCCATGAACTGCAGGGGCAACACGCCCATGCCGACCAGGTTGGAACGGTGGATGCGCTCGAAGCTCTCGGC
>CAMLFF010000348.1 GCA_946479185.1 uncultured Sphingobium sp. | reverse complement strand
ATGCGCTGGTGCCGGTGAAGGGCACCGTTCTGGGCGATATGCTGGAAGGCACGCCGCTTGCCAAGATTGACGAGATCGAGTTCGTGCGCACCGTCGCCGTCGCGCGCATTGCCATGCCGCAATCGATGGTGCGCTTGTCCGCCGGGCGCGAGAGCATGAGTGAGGCCTGTCAGGCGCTCTGCTTTATGGCGGGCGCAAACAGCATCTTCACGGGTGACAAATTGCTCACCACGCCCAATGCAGGTGATGACAAGGATAGCCTGCTGCTCGGCAAGCTCGGGATCTTGCCGATGCAGGCTGCGTCGCACGCGCATCTTGAGGAAGCGGCGGAATGATCGCCATAGCTCTGGCGCTCGCGGCGGCAAGCACGAGCGCGAATTGCGACAATGCCATGACGCAGATGGACATCAATAGCTGCATGGCGCAGGATTATCGCACTGCCGATGCCGAGCTCAATCGCCAATGGGTGCTGAACGTTGCGGCTGCCAAAGCGCAGGACAAAACCCGCATCGCCCAGACGGACAAGCGCCCGGGCCACCACGCCACCTTGCTCGAGTCTCAGCGCGCTTGGCTGAAGTTCCGCGATGCGCAGTGCCGCATCGAGGGCTATGCCATGCGCGGCGGCAGCGCCGAGCCGATGGTCGTGAGCGGATGCCTCGCCGGGCTCACGCGGGAGCGCACGAAGCAGCTCAAGGATATGCTCTCGCCCTACGGCTGATGCGGCGGACCAGCACGATGCAACGCCGCGATCCAATCAGGCCTGTCGCAATATGAACTGTTAACGGCATTCGGACAGCGTTGTGACCGGATTTGGCGATGAGCAGGTGAATGATCTGGTGACCCCTGCGGGAATCGAACCCGCGTTTCAGCCGTGAGAGGGCCGCGTCCTAACCGCTAGACGAAGGGGCCATCTGCGAGCGGGCATAGGTGCTCCGTCGCGATGAGATGGCGCCTTTAAGCGGGGAGGGCGTTTGGGTCAAGGCCATTTGCTCAGATGGGCGCCATATCCTCGATATGGATTTCCGCAGCGGGGCGGGCACCCCAATCATCGATCTTTGCGCGGCCCACCAGCCAGAAGCGGGCTGAGCGATCCGCGCCGATCAGCGTCTGGCCGAGCGGTGTTTCGGCCTGGCGGAAGGCCATCGCTTTAAGGGACTGGCCGTCTTCCCCGCTCACGATGGCGCGGACATGCCCCGTGCCGACAATGTCTGCCTTGACGATGCGCACTGGCCCCAGCACGATTCGCGGGGCGGGCCAGCCATTGCCGAAGGGGCCTGCTTCTTCCATCTGCGTGATGAGCGCTGGCGTAAGGCCGCGCGGGGCGAGCAGAAGGTCGACCAGCAAGGCTCTGGTGCCTGCCGCGCGCGCCATGTCATCGCGCAGTCGCTCATCGATGAAGGTGCGGAAGGCGTCGAGCTTGTCACGCTGTATGGTGAGGCCCGCAGCCATCGCATGGCCACCGCCCGCTACGAGCAGGCCATGATCCTTCGCCGCGAGAATCGCCGCGCCAAGGTCCACGCCGGTCACCGAGCGCCCGGAGCCTTTGCCCACACCGTCCTCATCGATCGCAATGACGATCGAGGGCGTGCCGGTCTTTTCTTTCAGCCGGCCCGCAACGATGCCAATGACGCCGGGATGCCAGCCGGTTTGCGCGACCATCGCGACGCCACCCTGCGGCCCATCGGCAAGCAGTTGCTCGGCCTCCTCCTGCACGCCGCTTTCGATCATGCGGCGGTCTTCATTCAAGCGGTTGAGCTCATCGGCAATCTGCGCGGCTTCATTTGGGTCCTGCGTGGTAAGCAGCCGCACGCCAAGATCGGACTTGCCGACACGGCCGCCCGCATTGATGCGCGGGCCGAGCGCAAAGCCGAGATCCGAGCATTGCGGGGCGCGTTCAAGGCGGCTGGCGGAAAGCAGCGCATTGATGCCGATATTGCCGCGCCTCGCCATCGCCTTAAGACCCTGCGCCACGAAAGCGCGATTGAGGCCTCGAATCTGCGCGACATCGGCAACG
Source organism: uncultured Sphingobium sp. (assembly GCA_946479185.1). The sequence goes on along the minus strand of CAMLFF010000348.1, from coordinate 1,027 downwards.
GTGCCAAGCGCGACAAGATCGAGCAGATCGAGCAGGCGCGGCTCCGCGCGGTTTGCGAACCAGCCCCGCGCGCGCAATGTGCGAATGAGTGCAGCGCCAAGCAGGAAGGCGACGCCGACCGCAGCAAGATGGCCGTGCACCGCGCCCTCATCGCTCTCATCGAGCCGGTTTGGGTTCACCAGCGCGAGGGCAGGGGGCAGGGCTGCTGCGCATTTATGATGATCGACCACGATCACATCGAGACCAGCCGTCTGCGCGGCCTCCAGCGCGGCAAAGGCCTGCGCGCCGCAATCGACCGTGACGACGAGGCTGGAGCCTTGCTCGGCGAGCGCAACCAGTGCCTCGCCGGATGGGCCATAGCCCTCCATCAGCCGGTCCGGGATATAGGCGCCCGCATGCAGCCCCATGTCGCGCAGCAGGCGAATCAGCAGGGCCGCGCTGGTCGCGCCATCCACGTCATAGTCGCCGAAGATCGTGACGCGCTCCTGCGACATGACGGCAGAGGCAAGCCGCTCGGCAGCACGGTCCATATCCTGAAAGACGGATGGATCAGGCATGAAGCCGCGAATGGTGGGCACACGCTCGCGGTCCAGCATCTCATGCGTGCAGCCGCGCGCGCGCAACAGATCGTCGATCAGCGCGCCTGCGCTACCGGCAGGCTCAGGGCCGCGCCAGCGCCAGGGCCGGCCAGTGAGAGAGCGCTCGATATCGAGAGCGAAGCGCATGATGAAGCCTTCGTCTAAGTCTGTCAGGATTAAAACGTCTCTAGAGGCATTGCTCAGCCTTGCAATCATAGTCGCAAGCCTTAGCTCATGCGCATGGCATCCATCCTCTCGCTTCGCGGCGTCACCAAGCAATATGCAAGCGGCCACAGGGCCCTCGGCAGCATCGATCTGAATATCGAGGAGGGCGAGATTTTCGCGCTGCTCGGGCCGAACGGTGCGGGCAAGACGACGCTCATTTCCATCATCTGCGGCATTGTGAATGCAAGCGGCGGCACTGTGCTGGTGGCCGGGCATGATATTGT
>CAMLFF010000347.1 GCA_946479185.1 uncultured Sphingobium sp. | reverse complement strand
CGGTCCGGGGAGACTTCGCTCCCCCAACCCCTCAAGCCATGAGCGCCTCAGCCTGATCCAGCGTTTCCTTCATCGTCTGCACCATCGCCTGATAGGGCGCTGCTGTGGTCATATCGAGCCCGGCGCGCTTGAGGATCTCCACCGGATAGTCCGACCCGCCTGCCTTGAGCACGCTCAGATAATTGTCCCGTGCCTTCGCGCCGCCCGATGCGATCGCGCGGGCGAAGAAGTTGGCCGCCGCGATGCAGGTGGCATATTGATAGACATAGAAGCTGTTGTAAAAATGCGGAATATAGGCCCATTCATTGCCATAAGCGGGCTGTAACCCGACTTTGGGGCCATGATAACGGGCCAGCAGATCATAGAAAATCTCGCTGAACTTCTCGCCTGAGAGGCCCTCGCCCGCTTCGGCGCGGTCATGCGCGGCAAGCTCGAACTCGGCAAACATGGTCTGGCGGAAGAAGGTGCCGCGGATATTCTCCATGCGCTGGCCGAGATAGAAGAGCTTCTCCTCACGCGTTTTGGCATTCTTCAACATATGCTCGACAAGGAGCAGCTCGTTGAGCGTGGAGGCAATCTCCGCCGTGAAGATGGGATAATCCGCCTTCTCGAAGGGCTGCGCCTGATTGGCCAACAGCGAGTGGAGCGCATGGCCCCATTCATGCGTGTAGGTGCTCAGGCCATCATATTTGTCGCTGAGGTTGAGCAGTAGATAGGGATGCACATCATAAGCGCCCGGCTGCATATAGGCGCCGGGGCGTTTGCCGGGGCGGGGAAAGGGGTCCATCCAGCGCGCGGCGCTCGCCTTGGCGAAGCGATCGACATAGTCCTTGCCGAGCGGCTGGACCGATTCCAGCGTGAGCGTGCGCATTTGCTCCAGCGTGAATTTACGGTCCAGGCTCACCAGCGGCGGGTAGATATCGTAATAATGCAGGTCCGGCAGCTTCAGCATCTTGCGCCGGAACTCGAAATAGCGGTGCAACTGCGGCAGGCCTTTGTTGGTCTCCGCCACCAGCGTGCGATAGACGCCTTCTGGAATGTTCGCGCCGGAGAGCGCCGCCGTGATGGCGCTGGGATATTTGCGCGCCTTTGATGTGAAGATATTGCCCTTCACTTGCGCAGCATATGTGGCGCCAAAGCTGTTGCGGAATTCGCCATAGGCCTTCCAGAATGTGTCGAACACGGCCTTGCGATCTGCGCGGTTGGGCGCGTCCCGGTGGAGCGTGTAGCCCTGATTATCGAGCCGCACCGTCTCGCCGGTGGAGAGCGTGATGCTGGGCCAGGGGATATCGGATGCGCGCAACTGATCGGAGATATCGCCGGGTGCCGAGAGGGTGGCGCTGGCGCTGGCGAGCAGGGATTCGCCCTCGGGCGTGAGCGTGTGCGGTGCCTGCCGCAGCGTGTTGGCGAGATAATAGTCGAACTTAGATTTCAGCGTCGCGTTCTGCGCGATGAAGCCGTTGATCTTGTCGGCGCCGACGGTCAGCAGCTCGGGCGCGATCCATGAGCTGGCCTCGCCAAAGGCGGTGAACAGGTCGATGGATTGGGCGCGCTTCTCCTGATTGGCGGAGACGCGCACATCCTCATCGGCCTTGAGGCCGGAATAGACATAGACCCGGCCAATGGTGCGGTAGAGATCTGACTGGAGGGTGAGCGCTTGGGCCAGCGTTTCTGCACTTCGGCCGAGCTTGCCCTGATAGGCGGCGAGGCCTTTGATGGCGTCGAGCGCCTTGAGGCGGGCGGCGTCCCAGCTTGCATCATTGGGGTAGAGCTCGGTCAGGTCCCAGCTCGCGCTAGCATCGGCGCTCAGGGTCTGGGCTGTCGCGGGAAGGGCAGTCGCGAGCGTGGCGATTGCGGTCGCGGCGATGACGTCGCGGCGGGAGAGATCTGTCATGGCGGTCCCCTGACTGGTGGCGCGGGCGGCGATTGCCGGATGGACGCAGTTTGGCGCGCTTGATTGGCCATGGGAAGGGGCTTTTGTGTGGGGCTGGTCAATCCTCCCTGCTTGCGGGGAGGTGGCAGCGCGAAGCGCTGACGGAGGGGGATTGCGCCTCCGAAAGCTTGCTTGCCGTCGCGAAGCCCCTCCACCACCTTCGGCGGTCCCCCTCCCCGCGAGCGGGGAGGAATTCCTCGCGCAGCGCGCACGAAAAAGGCCGCCGGTTTCCCGACGGCCTCCTTCAATCTTTCGGATGGGCGGGACTTAGAAGTCCATGCCGCCCATGCCACCCATGCCGCCGCCTGGCATTGCAGGTGCAGCCTTGTCTTCAGGCACTTCAGCAACAATTGCTTCGGTGGTGATGAGCAGGCCGGCAACCGATGCAGCGTTCTGCAGCGCAGTGCGGACGACCTTCGTTGGATCGATGACGCCGGCGGCTACGAGATTCTCGTAGGTGTCCGTGGCGGCATTGAAGCCGATCGTTGGGTCGCCACCGTCCAGCAGCTTGCCGGATACGACTGCGCCATCATGGCCAGCGTTTGCAGCGATCTGGCGAACCAGCGAGGAGAGCGAACGACGAACGATGTCGACGCCGCGCGTCTGATCGTCATTGTCGCCCTTGAGGCCCTCAAGCGCCTTGCTTGCATAAAGCAGAGCCGTGCCGCCGCCAGGAACAATGCCTTCTTCCACAGCTGCGCGCGTTGCGTGCAGTGCGTCGTCAACGCGATCCTTGCGCTCCTTCACCTCAACCTCGGTTGCGCCGCCGACCTTGATGACAGCAACGCCGCCAGCAAGCTTGGCGAGACGCTCCTGCAGCTTCTCGCGGTCATAGTCAGACGTGGTCGACTCGATCTGCGAGCGGATCTGCTCGGTACGGCCCTTGATCGCGTCGGTATCACCGGCGCCATCGACGATGACCGTGTTGTCCTTGTCGATCGTAACGCGCTTGGCGGTGCCGAGCATACCGAGCGTGACGCTCTCGAGCTTGATGCCAAGATCTTCGGAGATCACTTCACCCTTGGTCAGAACAGCGATGTCCTCGAGCATCGCCTTGCGACGGTCACCAAAGCCAGGTGCCTTCACGGCAGCGATCTTCAGGCCGCCACGCAGCTTGTTGACCACCAGCGTAG
>CAMLFF010000346.1 GCA_946479185.1 uncultured Sphingobium sp. | reverse complement strand
AGCTTGCCGCCATAGATGACTTCGGTTTCGATGGCGCCATTGCCCACCTTGGTGGCCTTGAGCGCGATCTTGCCATCGTCCAGCAGCAGACGGTCACCGACCGAGACGCTTTCGATGATTTCAGGATGCGGCAGGTAGACACGCTGCGCATTGCCGGTGTCGTTCTTGTCGCTGTCGAGAGTGAATTTCTGGCCCGCGACGAGCTGAATGGCGCCTTCGGCGAATTTCCAGACGCGCAGCTTGGGACCCTGCAAATCGACCAGGATGCCCAGGGGATGCTTCAGCCGCGCCTCAACGCTGCGGATGCGCGCAACGGTCTGGTGCAGCAGCTCGTGGCTGGCGTGGCTCATATTGATGCGGAAGACGTCGGCACCGGCCTTGGCCAGTTCCTCGATCATCTTCTCGTCGTGGCTGGCGGGCCCGAGGGTGGCGACGATCTTTGCCCGTCTCATGCGTCTCATTGCGTATCCATGCCTTCGCTATTGGGTTCGTCCGGCGGGGGAGGCTCGTCCGGAGCTGGAATGTCGTCTTGCGGTGGAGCGGCGTTCACATCGTTCGGATCGACCAGAAATGAGGGATCTTCCAGATCTTGCCCGCCGGGAGCGGTAACCGAAGGCTCGACGCCGCTCTCGGTGAGCTGCAACGTCCAGTCCGAACGGTTCTGTGTATCGATTTCAAAGAACCCCGTGCGCTCATAGCCCCGCGCCAGGCAATCCTCAACCCCAAAGATGGTAAAGGTCTCGTCGCGCGTGCACATGAATACCGAACCATCCCAGGCCCCACCGCCGATATCATCGACTGCGAACATGTAATAAAAGCGACGCTGCAGATCGCCCTGGTACAGTACACGGCAATCGCCGGGCGGGGCTTGCCACCAGCCTTCGCTCATCCAGCCGCGATCGGCCCGATAGCCGATGGCCACCGAAACCAGGTTGGCGGTTTCGTTGCAGATGCGCAAATCGGCCTTTGCCGGAATGGCTGAAAAGGCCAGGCTTGTCAGCGTCGCGCCGACCAGGGTTAGACCGAGACGGAGAGTTCGCAAGAGCGTGCCGGAAATCATCGGGAAAAACGAGCCTGTTTGATAACAAGGTGGTGCCAAGGTCAATGGCTAAAGCCGCGATTTGACGGAATTGCGGGCGCAGACAGGGCCAGACTCGCAAGGATGTGACCGCATTGCGTCCAACGGGCATTTTCAAGCCCGTTCCGGGTGTGGATTGACCCACAAAAGGCTTGAACCGGAGCGGGGTCTGGGTTTGAACCAAGCCCAACACCGCGCGGCTATCTGTGCGGGTGATATTTTGCTCGCGCGGCATGCGCGCGGGCGGGAGCCGGCGGGACAGCTGCATGCTCCCAACCAGAAGGATAAAAGAATGGCCGAAGACAGCGTTGCCCAGGACCAGCTCCGTGCGTTCATCGAACGCATCGAGCGCATGGAAGAAGAAAAGTCCGCCATCGCGGCCGATATCAAGGAAATCTATGCCGAAGCCAAGGGCAATGGTTTCGACACCAAAATCCTGCGCAAGATCGTGGCGATCCGCAAGCAGGACGCCAATGAGCGCATGGAGCAGGAAGCGCTGCTCGAGCTCTATATGAGCGCCCTGGGCATGGTGGCGGCGCCGTCGGACGACTGAGCGCAAGGCGGGGAACGCCCCGCTTTGTAGAGCTCCATCCCCCTGCCGTTCACGAAGCGGGAATGGCGCTCCGCACCATGCTCAATTCCGCTTCGAACCTGGCCCGTTCGCGCGCCTGGTCGGCCTTGTCGCGGATGCGCAACAGGTAGGAGGGGTGGTTGGTGACAAATAGCGTGGCGCCGTCATCGCGCTTGATGGGCGCGCCGCGCAGCTTGCCGATGGTGACGGTTTTGCCGAGCAGGCTGCGAGCGGCGGTGGCGCCCAGCGCGACGATGATCTTTGGCTTGATGAAGGCGATTTCCAGCTCCAGCCAGAATTTGCAGGCCTGGATTTCCCCGCCATCGGGCCGCTGATGCAGGCGCCGCTTGCCCCGCGGCACGAACTTGAAATGCTTGACCGCATTGGTGACATAGACGCGGCGCCGGTCGATCCCGGTCTTTTCCACCGCCTCATCCAGCACCTTGCCGGCCGGACCGATAAAGGGCTTGCCGGCCAGGTCCTCCTTGTCGCCCGGTTGCTCCCCCACAAACATCACCAGCGCATCACGCGGACCTTCCCCAAACACTGTCTGGGTCGCATGCTCATAGAGCGGGCATCGCGTGCAGGAGCGCGCCGCCGCACGCGCTTGGGCAAGGGAGGTAATCTCGGTCTCTGCTGGGGAATGTTCGGCCATAATCTGCTCGGATGTCTTGGCTTGCTCGTTGAGCAACGCCGCGCACGCCGCCGGGGTTGCCGGCGCAACTGCGGGGCGGTTCAGGGGTTTTCCTCGTGGAAGGAGAGCCACCATGACCAAGGCAAAACAGAAATGGTCGGCCGATGTGACCGAACATAGCGACGCGATGGATCTGGAAGATCACATCTTCAAATCCGATGATCCGCGGGAAATCGCCGCCTCGCTCAAGCACTCCGCGGAGCGCTCGCACCGGCGCAAGGCCGAGCCGTATCAATCGGCAATGTCCATGCTGACATTCTACATCAACCGGGCTGGCGACAATCTGAGCCAGAACGAGCGGAAGGTGCTCGAACAGGCCAAGCAGGAATTGCGCAAGGCGTTTGGCCGCGACGAAGACTGAGGCGTAAAGCAAGCGGAGACGATCGATGGACCATTCCAAGCCGTCAAAGTCCGCCTATGGAATGCTGGCCCTCAACCTGATCCTGAGCGGCATCATCATGTACCTGGTGATGTTCTCGATGATCGATGGCTGGGCCGACTTCCGCAACAATATCAACATGGGTTACATGGCGGTCACCATGGTGGCGCCGATGGCCATCATCATGCTCGCCACGATGGGCGGCATGTATGGCAACCGGGCGCTCAATCTGGTGCTTTATGCGCTCTTTGCCGTCCTGTTCTTGGGCGCATTCCTTGCCATTCGTGGCGAGACGCTGGTCGATGAGCGCCAATTCATCAGCGCGATGATCCCGCATCACTCGGGGGCGATCCTG
>CAMLFF010000345.1 GCA_946479185.1 uncultured Sphingobium sp. | reverse complement strand
GCGTCGCAGCGACGCTTTGTGCTGGCTGCGCTGTGTCCTGCGGCCTCGCCCATGCGGGCGCAAGGCTTGGCATCGTTGCCGATGGTCGGGTTGCCGTCCGCACCGGCTCCCTCACCGGGATGCTTGCCGTCTCGCGCACAGGCTGCGACGTAGGCGTGCTGGCCGATGGCTGCGCAGCGGGGGGCGGCGTCGCGGCAGCAACCGGCGTCGCCTCCTGCCTGCGCGCGTAGGAGGCGCGCGCCGCCTGACGCTCTGCAATCTCCCGCTCCGCTGCCTTGCGTTCAGCTGCTTCGCGCTCAGCCGCCTCACGCTTGCGCCGGTCTCGCCTGCTGCCGGTATCGCGCTGCGACGCCGCGGCGACAGCAACGGCATTGTCGCGGGTCGGCTCAGGCGCAGCAAGTCGCAGTGCATTGGCGGGATAATCGCCATAATGAGCCGCAGCCGCTTTCTGTGTGGCAGTGAGCAGGGGCAAGCGCTGCAAATAGGGATCAATCGCGTCGGCCAGGCCCTTGGGCATGGTCGATTGCGTAACCGAGCGCGCCTCGTTGATCCGGCCATTCATCGCCAGAATGAAAGCGCGCATCCGCCAGGCCTCGCGGTCGCCGCTGGCAAGGACGGGTTCCAACTGCTGGTTCGCCTCGGCCAATTGCCCCGATATGCCGAGCGAGACGGCATAGCGAATCCGCGCGGTCTGGTCGTTTGGATTGGCTGTCAGTGCCGCGCGATAATCGAGCTGCGCCTTGGCCTGCTGGCCTGTGAGGTCATAGGCCAGCGCACGATCGGAGAGATACCCCGTCGCCCGCTCGCCAAGTGCTTGCGCCGCATCAAAGTTCGCAGCGGCGTCTTCGGGCTGCTTGAGCGCAATCTGCACGATGGCGAGGCCGAGCTTGGCCTTACCGCTGCGCCCATCCACCATATTGGCCCGCGTGAAAAAGCCATTGGCAGCCTGCACATCGCCAAGATCGAGCGCAGCTTGCCCCGCGCCCAGCAGCGCTGTGACATTCTGTGGGCTGCGCGCAAGCGTAGAAAGGTGGCGGTTCAGTGAGGCCACCGCCTCAGCCGACGGGGTGGCCTGCACCACTTCGCCGGTCTGGGCAAATACGGGGGCCGTCATGGCCAGAGAAAGGGCCAGGATCCAGCGCGTCCGTGTCACGATTCAAAAACCTCTCAGGCCAGACGGGCGCACGAATGCGCCCGACCAGTCCTATTACTGATTATTCTGCCGATTGAGAAAACGCGGCACTTCGAAATTGCTGCGATCACTGTCCACATCATCCGGCTCAGGCTGACGGCTCTGACCCCGCGCAAGCTGAGACATGCGCTCGAACAAGGTGCCACCAGCAGCCTTGGCTGGCTCAGCCACAGGCATTGGCGGCTCGACGACGAGCAGCGGCTCCGATGCAGCACTGTTGTCCAGCACCAGCTCATCTTCGCCCGTAATATCATCGAACGTCGCAGCCGTGAAACGCGGTGCTGGTGCAGCCACGGTCGCGACAGGCTCAGCCGGGATATAATGCTGGGCGACTGGCTCTTCTTCCGCACTGCCAAGATCGAGCATGTCGCTCTCGACAGGCTGCGCCTTGGGCACGGAAATCGCAGCTGCAGGGGCCGTCATGCCACCCGAAGGCGCGCCGCGCGAGTTGCTGCCACCCATCTCGCCGAGACGGAAAGGCTGACTCTTGGCGTGCGACGAATGCACATCCATGTCGATACCGGTCGCGACGACCGAGACGCGGATCTTGCCGTTCAGTTGCTCGTTGAACGCCGAGCCCCAGATGATGTTCGCATCCGGATCGACCAGCTCGCGAATATGGTTCGCGGCTTCGTCCACTTCCATCAGGCGCATATCTTCGCCGCCCACGATGGAAACGATCACGCCCTTTGCACCGCGCATGGAAACGCCATCGAGCAGCGGATTGGCAATTGCCTTCTCCGCAGCCTGCAGCGCACGGCCATCGCCTTCGGCCTCGCCGGTGCCCATCATCGCCTTGCCCATTTCCTCCATCACGGAGCGAACGTCGGCAAAGTCGAGGTTGATGAGGCCAGGCATGACCATGAGATCGGTAATGCCGCGCACGCCCTGCTGCAGCACTTCGTCGGCCATTTCGAACGCTTCCTTGAAGGTCGTGTTCGGGTTGGCGATGAGGAACAAATTCTGGTTCGGGATGACGATCAGCGTATCGACATGCTTCTGCAGCTCTTCGATACCGCTATCGGCAGAGCGCATCCGGCGCGCACCTTCAAAGGTGAACGGCTTTGTAACCACGCCGACTGTGAGAATGCCCTTCTCGCGCGCGGCCTTGGCGATAACAGGCGCAGCGCCGGTTCCGGTGCCGCCGCCCATGCCAGCCGCGATAAAGCACATATGCACGCCCTCAAGCGCTTCCTGCACATCCGCGATCGTTTCTTCAGCCGCAGCACGGCCGATGTCAGGGCGTGATCCTGCGCCCAAACCCTCGGTAATCCGGGGGCCAAGCTGGATGCGACGCTCTGCGGGCGAGGCGTTCAGCGCCTGCGCGTCCGTATTGGCGACAATGAAGTTCACGCCATCGACAGAGGCGTTGATCATGTTCGCGATAGCATTGCCGCCTGCCCCACCAACACCGATAACGGTGATCCGTGGTTTCAGCTCGTCCACATGGGGCGGACCGATTTCAATGCTCATCAAAGATTCTCCCTAGGGCGCGTTTCACGCCAGCAACGTTTCTGATTCATGCACCAGATGACCGCTCAGTTCACGCTCTTTTTAACCACTCATCCACAATATCTTGCGTTCCAGCGCCCCGCACGTCGCAATTGCGTCAATAGCCCGAGCGCAAAGCCGCGATAAGACGTTGGAACATGGCCCCGCCCTTGGCGCGATGAACGCTTTGTTCATTCAAAGGCCTCTGCATCAGATCTTCGCGATCTTTTGATCCATAGATGGCAAGGCCGGTCAGCGTCGCGAAGGCAGGCCCGCGATGCGCTTCCGGCAAAGCGTCGAGAAGCTTGGGCCGCCCGATCCGCACCGTGCGGCCAAGCGCCGTCTGCGCGTAATCCGCCATGCCTTTCAGCTCCGCACCGCCACCTGTCAGCACCACCT
>CAMLFF010000344.1 GCA_946479185.1 uncultured Sphingobium sp. | reverse complement strand
ATGCTCGATGGCGTGCAATATGTGGCGGTGAATGCTGGCTGGGGCGGCGGCGCGGCGCAGGTCGAGCGGGGGCAGGGCATCGAGATGCCGCGTGCGTCTGCACGGCTGCTGGTGTTCAAGCTGGGTGGAAATGTGGCGCTCCCGCCGATCAAGCCCGAGGAGAAGGCGCCCGAGCCACCACCAGTCACGGCGAGCGAAGCGCAGATCGCGCGTGGGGCGCAGCTTTATGCCGAGACCTGCCAGGTTTGCCACGGCCAGCAGGTGATTGGTGGGGTGAAGGATTTGCGCCGGATGACGCGCGAGACGCACGGCAAGTTCAACGACATCGTGCTCAAGGGCATCTATGCGGACAAAGGCATGGCGAGCTTTGCTGATTTGCTCAAGCCCGAGGATGTGGAGGCGATCCACGGCTATGTGACGGCGCGGGCCAATGAGGATTGGGGCCGGGCTGGGGATAGTGAGGGGAAGGGGCCGCATTGAGGGCTGGGTGAAAGGGAGGCGGATGCGTGGCGTTTGCCTCTGCCTGAATGAGCGTTTCGAGATTGCCGTTTCTGACCGCGTGGGCAAATTCCGGCCTGAATGATCGTCAGCTTTCAGAACTCGGTAGCAAGAAGCCGCCAGCCCCGTGGCCAGCGGCTCCAGACTCTGCTTCTGATATCGCTCAGGCGAACGACATGTTGATCTTGCGACGGCGCATCGTCGCGCCGACCAGGCCAAGACCACCGACGATCATTGCCCAGCTTGCCGGCTCCGGGACCGCCGGGGGGGCGCCGTGTTGAACACGAAATTGACCATCTGACCGCCGCCGAGATCGCTGCTAACATTGGTTGGATTGATGTCCAAGCTGGCGAAGGTCGCGCCAGAGAAGAACAGGGAAGCCGACAAGGCCGATCCGGCGACATAGCCGGTCGGAAGACGGAGCACATGATTTCCCGCTCCATTCCAGATTAGGGCAAACACGCCCGTGCCCGACGTTGCATTCGTCGAAAATCCCGATCCAAAAGCGGTCAGGTCGATCGCCGAGATGCGATAGGTGTCATAGCTCCCATTCTGAGCGGTTATTTGGCCACCTCTTGAAGCGACATTATTGGCCGTAAAGGAACCATTTGAGAATAAGGTGAACGATGACGGGTCTATGCTGCCCGATATATCAGCCGTCACGCCGGATGCACTTTGCGTAAAGTCGATGGTCACGGCGGACTGGGCGGAACTGGCCATCAGCGCCATGGCCATAGCGGACAGAAGGCACGAGATTCTTTTCATGTTTGGTCACTCCCGGTTGCACATCGCGATGCCGCAGGAGACTGTGCAGCGCTCGCCACTGTCCCTGCCGTGCTTCGATGTTTGGCGACAAGGGTGGTAACCGCCTCAGAGAGCAGTTTGAGACGCATGGTCGAAATATTCATCGTGAAGACCCATTATGGGTCAGGGCGCCGGCAGAGAGGGAGAGGAAGACGCATGACCAGTCGCGACCGCAGCAAGCGCCTCCCGCATCTGGCCGCGCGAATCGGCGAAGATTACGCCGACGGTTTGGCGGCCTGCCGCGACTTGCTGGCCTCCATGTTCGATCTGCAGGCCCGGCACCGGGTCTGCGCGACCGCTATGGTCAGCATTTATCAACCCACCTCGGTAAAAACGCCGTCGTCCAATCGGTAGATCACCCCATGCGGCACCGGGATCGCGAGCGCGGCGTCGCGCTCAAGCCCGCAATGGATGCGGCGCAGCACGCGGATGCTGACGCCGTGTGACACGATCACGCAATCGCGCGCAGGGTGCGCCTTGGCGCGCGCGAGCGCAGCGGTGAGGCGGGCTTCGAAGGCATCGTAGCGCTCGCCATCCGGCGTTTCGAAGAACCAGTTTTGGCGGTCCATGCGGCTCCACTGGCCGTCGGTCTCGGCGTCGATCTCCGCGCCGGTGCGGCCATCCCATGAGCCCATGCTGATTTCGGCAAAGCCATCCTCGATGATGGGGTTGACGCACAGACCCGCTGCCTGCGCCACATTCTGCGCTGTCGCGATGGCGCGCCCGCGCGAACTGGCGAACAACGCTGTGTCGCTGGGGTCGATCAGGCCGCGCAAGCGCTGGCCCATCGCTCCCGCCTGTGCAAGCCCAAGCGCCGTCAGGGGAGAATCAAGGCTGCCCTGAAAGCGCTTTGCAATGTTGAATTCGGTTTCGCCGTGGCGCAGAAGATAGATCATCGCGCGCCTTTAGCGAAGCATGGCGGCTTTTCCAGCCCGCCTCACCAATCTTCCTGCGCCCGCCTGATCAAATAGCCATGCACATCCTCGGCTTGCGCCTTGGTCAGCACGCCATCGAAACTTGGCATGCCATTATGGACGCGGGTGCCGCGCAGCACGATGTCCATGAAGCTGTCATGGCTCTCCTTGCTCATCTTGCGCAGATCCTTGATGCCGCCCACGGCATTGTCGCCGTGGCAGCGGTTGCAGGTTTCGCCGTAGATCGCTGCGCCGCGCTTCACGACCTCGTCGGCGATGCGTGTCATCGGCAGATAGGCGGTCTCATCATGCTTCGCCATTGGCGGCAGGGTCACGCCCTTGGCATCCAGCTTGAACACGACCAGCTTGGCTGAGGCGAAGCGGAAGGGGCCATTTTTGGCGAGGTTATACACCGGCGATCCGCCCCAGCCGACATTGAGCGCGATATATTGCTCGCCATCGATCATATAGGTCATCGCCCCTGCGACGCCGGCCTGATCGACATTCATCTCCCACAGCTTCTTGCCATTATCGGCGCGGTAGATGGCAACGGTCTTGTTGATGGTGGGCTGCACGAGGATGTTGCCCGCCGTGGTCAGCACGCCGCCTGAGCCCGGGTGCGGATAGGGCACGCGCCAGGCTTCGGTCTGCGTGGCGGGGTTCCAGGCGAGGAGATAGCCTTTCTCGGTCGCCAGCGCCTCTTCCATCAGCTTTTTGCGCAGCTCGGGCTGGCTTGTATAATCCTGCCCGGTGTTGTTGCGGCCCTTTACGTAGTGGTATTTGCCGTCTTCCACCCGCGCATAGATGGAGCCTTGCTCCTGCGCCGAGAGATAGACGAGGCCGGTTTTGGGGCTGTAGCTCATTGGGTGCCACGTATGCG
>CAMLFF010000343.1 GCA_946479185.1 uncultured Sphingobium sp. | reverse complement strand
GCGCCAGCCCAACATAAGCCGCCAGCAAAATCACCGCCGCCAGCGCCGCGCGCCTATCCCGCACCCGCATCCAGCGCTCGTGCCAGGCGCCATTCCAGCCAAGCCGGTCCCATCCGGCCAGCGCGATCCCCACGGTCCAGCGCGCCTTCTGACGCACGGCGGCCTCCAGCGTGTCCGGGAAATATTCGCGCGTCGCGATCAGATCGCCCTGCGCATCGCGCATCCGCACCAATATGCCGCGCCCGCCCGCATCGCCCAGTCGCAGCCCAAGCTCGTAATCCTCGGTCAGGCTGGTCGCATCAAACGGGCGATCCCCGCGCTCCGCCGCGATCCGCCCCAGTGCTTGCCGATTGAAGCCACAGCCCACCCCCGCCGATGGCATCGCCGATCCCAGCGCCTCGCGCACCGTCAGCGCCTTGGCATGCGCCTCAGCAAACTCATCGCAATAATGGCCCGCAATCCAGCGCGAGCGGCTGGAGACAAGCGGCAGCACCGGCAATTGCACCAGCGCAAAACGCGGCGCGAGCATCCCGATGAGGCGCAGCGAATCGCGGTGGATCACATCCTCTGCATCATGCAAAACAACCACCAGCACCGCGCGGCCCGCCCGCGCTTCCCAAGCCTGCATCGCGGTCCAAAGCTGGTTCAGGCAATCCGCCTTGGTCGTCGGCCCCGCCTGCGGGTTGGTCACCAGAGTGATCCGCCCCCGGCCCGCCCCCGCAGCAAGATCAGAGACGATCCGCAGCGTCGCCACATCATTGGGATAGGCACCGACGAAGATCTGCATATCCTCGCCCGCCCATTTCTCCAGACAGCCGCTGAGCATCTGCCCGATCACCGCAGACTCATCCCAAGCGGGTACGAACACCGCAATCGGCCCCGCGGCCCCCGGCGCGGGCAAATCCTGCGCAGTCATGCGCGCGATTCGGGAATAGATGGCAAACGATCGCCAAAACCGGCGCACGACATAAATGGCGTCGATCAGCAGATCATCGAGCCCGCCGATGAGCAGGCCAAGTCCGGCAAAAAGCAAAAGCTCATTGCGCAGCAATTCGAGCACCGCGATGGTCGCTGTCATGAGCCCCCTCGGCGGCGCACCCCCACGCCGTCTTGAGGAGCAGCGATGTCCTCAAGCCCCATTCGCCCGCAAGACGATTAACCTAGATCAGTTTTCAGCGCCCCAGATTTATGTACCAAAATGGACATAGCTTGTTCACGCGGTCAGCCTTACCCGCTGACGAAGCAGTGCTTTTTTGGCGAGGCCCTTATAGGCGTCGACCAAATTTTCATGCTGCAGTTTTTGGTCGGCACCTGTCGCGCTTGCCGCCAGACGGCGATGCTCCAGCGCACGGTCACGATAATATGTGTGAAGTTTGGGAATCATAGCGCACCTCTCACCCGCTTTTCAGCGCAAGAGACGCCCACCCGCTTTGACGCCGATCAAACCGCGCGGGAAGCCCCCAATGGCCGCTGCCATAAGTGAGGCGAGCGCCGCGTTGGCCGATACAGCGCCCGACGCCGCGCCGCCTGCACAGACGAGCGCGCCAGCCAGCCAAGCTTTTCAGCCTTGGACGTATAAATCCTCGCCTCCAGCGATGCGCCCGGATCCGCCACCACACGCCGCGCAATCCCGCCATAAATGCCCGCCGCCGACAGAACCGCCCAGGCCGAGCGGAAGCTGAGCGCAGGCGACCCCTGCCGAGCACTTACCTCATAATCTTCGGCCAAAGCTGCAGTGCGGTGGGCAAGCGCGGCGAGGGATGCGCGATGCCGGGGCGCCATCATGTCGTCAGGGTCGATGCCCTTTTCCTCCAACCATGCACGCGGGAGATAATGACGCCCTGCCGCAGCATCTTCCGCAATGTCGCGCGCAATATTGGCGAGCTGAAAGGCAAGGCCAAGGTCACAGGCCCGGTCCAGCGTCGCCTCATCGGCAGGATCGACGCCCATCACAATCGCCATCATGCAACCCACAGCGCCTGCGACATGATAGCAATAGCGCAACAGATCATCCTGCGTCTGCGGCCGCCACCCGGCAGCATCGAGCGCAAAGCCCTCGATCAGATCGTCCATATAATGGCGCGGAATCGCCGCTTCACGCGCTACCAGTGCGCCGCCTGCAAAGGCCGGATCGTCCAGCCCGGCATCGCCAGCCAGCGCGCGCTCCGTGCGGGCGCGGATTTCCTCAAGCCGCGCCATCGGATTATCCGTCGGCTGCATCGTGCCGCCATGATCCTGCCCATCGGCAATGTCATCGCACACCCGGCACCAGGCATAGAGCAGCCATGCCCGCTCGCGCGTCACAGGATCAAACAGGCGCGAGGCCGTGCGGAAACTTTTGGAGCCACGCGCAATGCTATCGCGGGCATGGGCAACCAGCGCGGGGCGGATATCGGTCATGTCACAATCGCGCGCTCTTCATCGCAAAGATCGTTTCATGCGGCTGATAAGCAGCCATCGCCTCCAGCAGATCATCCACATTGTCACGATGAATCAAGATGTTCGCATGAGGCTGGCGAATGAATCCGGTGCTGATCATATGCTGGTTGAAGCCGATCAACTGATCGTAAAAGCCGCCCACATTCAAAAGCCCAACCGGCTTGTCATGATAGCCAAGCTGCGACCAACTCACTGCTTCCCACAATTCATCCATCGTGCCGACACCGCCCGGCAAGGTGATGAACCCATCGCACAGACTGGTGAACAGCGCCTTGCGCGTGTGCATATCCGGCACGACATGCAGCTCGGTCAGCCCCTGATGCGCCACTTCGGCGGCAACCAGCGCCTCGGGGATGACGCCAATCACCTCGCCGCCCGCTTCCATCGCGGAGTCAGCCACAGCGCCCATCAGGCCAACCTTGCCGCCACCATAGACGACCGTGATGCCGCGCTTGGCCAACGTCGCGCCAATATCCCGCGCCGTCTGCATGTAAACCGGGTCAGCCGGTGTGGCCGACCCGCAGTAAATCGCGATGCACTTCAGCTCTCTCATTTCAGGTCTTCCAACATCAGCGCCGCCGTCGCCCGCGCCGATCCGACCACGCCCGGAATGCGCGCGCCGGGATGGGTGCCCGCGCCGGTAAAGTAGAGATTGTTGATCACATCATCGCGATTA
>CAMLFF010000342.1 GCA_946479185.1 uncultured Sphingobium sp. | reverse complement strand
TGCACCGCATGCACGCCCCACATGAAGCCCATACGCCGCGCGGTATCGAGCCGCGGGGTAAGCGCGAGGATCGGCGCGGTGGGCCGCTCGCGGGCAATCCGTCGTACCGTGCTGCCCGATGAGGTAAAGCATACGATCGCGCGTGCGGACACCGTCTGCGTGATCGACTGGCTCGCCTCGGCCAGCGCGTCCGATGTCGTGGGATCAGGCAATGTCTTGGTGAAGTGCAGCCGGCCGATATAGCCCGGATCATGCTCCACACTGTTGGCGATGCTGTCCATCATCGCGACCGCTTCCTCGGGCCAGTCGCCCGCTGCAGTCTCGGCCGAGAGCATCACGGCATCCGCACCGTCATACACCGCCGTCGCAACGTCGGAGACTTCCGCGCGGGTTGGCGTCGGCGCCTTGATCATGGACTCCAGCATCTGCGTCGCCACGACCACTGGCTTGCCCACGCGCCGCGCGCTCTCGACAATCTGCTTCTGCAGCGGCGGCACCGCATAAGGCGGCAGTTCCACGCCGAGATCGCCACGCGCGACCATCACCGCATCTGCCATCTCCAAGATCTCATCCAGCCGGGTGAGCGCGGCGGGCTTCTCGATCTTGGCGAGCAACTGCCCATGTCCGCCCATCAGCTTGCGCGCCTCGGCAAGATCGTCTGGCCGCTGAACAAAGCTCAGCGCGATCCAGTCCACACCTGCCTCAACCGCGAAGGAAAGGTCGCGCCGGTCCTTCTCCGTCATCGCCGCCATGGGCAGCACCACGTCGGGCACATTCACGCCCTTGCGCTCAGAAAGCGCGCCGCCAATCTCGACCAGCGTATCGATCACATTGTCGGTCACACTCTGCACGCGCAGCACCAGCTTGCCATCATCGAGCAGCAGGCGCGTGCCGGGCTGGGCGGCGACGAAAATCTCCGGGTGGGGCAGCGTGACGCGGGTGACATCGCCCGGTGTCGGGTCGCGGTCCAGCCGGAAAGGCTCGCCCTTCTCCAGCACGACCGCGCCCGCCGCAAATGTGCCGATGCGCAGCTTTGGCCCCTGCAAATCCGCAAGGATCGTGGTGGGGCGGCTGAACTGCTTTTCCAGCCCGCGAATGATCGCGATATTCGCCGCATGTCCTTCATGCACGCCGTGGCTCATGTTGAGGCGAAAGGCATCGACACCGGCAAGGAAAAGCTTGCGGATCATCTCCTCGCTGCTGCTGGAAGGCCCTAATGTGGCCAATATGCGGACTTTGCGGGTACGGGGTGCGAGCTTTCTCATGCGTCCTCTTGTTTCATGGCGCTCTTTGCCCAAATGGCTGCGTGCTTATATAGCAGCCTCGATCAGACCGAAACTTAGCGCTCTATGTAAGGTGGTACCAATGACGATAGACACGCTCGATGACAAGATAGCTGCAGACGCTTTCCGTCGGCTCGTTCAGCATTTGCGCCACCGCAGTGATGCGCAAAATGTGGATTTGATGGGTTTGGCGGGCTTTTGCCGCAATTGCCTGGCCGATTGGGTGGCGGAAGCTGATGGCGCGATGAGCAAGGAAGCGTCCCGCGAACTCATTTATGGCATGCCGCAGAGTGAGTGGAAGACGCGCTTCCAGACCGAGGCGACGCCTGAGCAAATTGCGCGCATGAATGAGAGCATCAAGAAGAATGCGAATTAGTTCATCAACTTAACCGATATTCATCATCTCATCTTGGCACGCCCATCGGGCTTTCCACCTTGCCGTTGCGCGGACTGGCGGAACTCTTGCCACCTTCACCGGTTCTAGATGCGCCTCACGATACGAGGCAGGTCGGAGACGATTTTCAAATGAAGAAGCTTATTCTCGCCGCTCTTGCGACGGCACTCACCCTCCCGATGACGCCAGCTATGGCTGATCGTAACGATCGCCATGACCGCCGCGACCATCGGGAATATCGCGACCGGGACCGTGATCGCGACGGTCGCGTCATGTCCCGCAATGATCGCGTATGGCGCGACAATCAGGGCCGCTATCGCTGTAAGCGCAATGATGGCACCACGGGTTTGATCATCGGTGCAGGCGCTGGTGCGCTTGCTGGCCGTGCGATTGATACGCGCGGCGACCGCACCTTGGGCACGCTGCTTGGCGCCGTCGGTGGTGGCTTGCTAGGCAAGAAGATCGAGCAGGGCGAGACACGCTGCCGCTAAGACGCATGGCCCTTACTAAGGTTGAAGGTGCCCGCTTCCCATTGGAGGCGGGCATTTTTGCCATTTACAAGCCGTGCCTCGCTCTTTAGAGGCGCCCGCCATGTCCATGATGATCGCCAAGCCGAGCATTATTATTAAACCGACCCGCACCCGCGGGGCGGTGTTCGCGATGCGCGCGGCCTGAAGGCCTCGAACATACGGACAGGACGCCCCGCGAAGTGCGCGGGGCCAACTTTCCACCATGAAAGCTGAGCGCCGCGCCCTTCACCCATTTGAAGGAGACGAAGTTCATGGTTGCCCGTTTTTCCCCTGATGCCCTTGTGAATGTCGGCGTTGTCGGCGCCACCGGCCTTGTCGGCTCAATGATGCGCCAGTTGCTGGCGGAGCGTAACTTCCCGGTTGGCAAGCTGCGCCTGTTCGCGTCGGCGCGCTCGTCAGGCTCGCAGGTGGATTTCAAGGGCCAGCAGATCACCATCGAGGATGCCTCGACTGCCGATTTCGCCGGGCTGGACATCGTCTTCTTTTCCGCGGGTGGATCGACCAGCAAGGCACTTGCGCCCAAGGTTGCAGCAGCAGGCGGCATCGTGATCGACAATAGCTCGGCCTGGCGCAGCGACCCTGAGGTGCCGCTGGTCGTCGCGGAAGTGAACCCGCATGCGCTCGCCAACCTGCCCAAGGGCATCGTCGCCAACCCCAATTGCACCACCATGGCCGCCATGCCTGTGCTCAAGCCGCTGCATGATGCAGCGGGCCTCAAGCGGCTGATCGTCGCGACCTATCAGGCTGTGTCCGGTGGCGGGATGGAAGGCATTGACGTACTCGCGCGTCAGATGGCTGCCGTGGGCGACCGGGGCGCGGAGCTGGCGTTCAATGGCAAGGCGGATTTCCTGCCAGCACCGGAGAAGTGGGCAGTGCCCATCGCCAACAATATCGTGCCGCTCAACTATG
>CAMLFF010000341.1 GCA_946479185.1 uncultured Sphingobium sp. | reverse complement strand
GGCTTTGACGATCAGCAACGACACGAGGAAGGCGGACCCGAAGCCGAGGGCGATCATCCCCATATCGTCGGCATTCAGCAGGGCGCGATCATGCCAGAGCGCGTAAACTGTCGCCGCCAGCATCGTTGGCACGGCGAGGAAAAAGCTGAACTCGGCAGCGGTGCGGCGCTCGACGCCCATCATGAGCGCGCCAAGAATGGTCGCGCCAGAGCGACTGACGCCCGGTATCATCGCGATGCACTGCACGAAACCAATGGTCAGCGCCGTGCCGAACGGCATGGTTTCAACGGATGTGACGCGCACAGTCTTTATCATGCGCTCCAGCATCAGCATCAGCACGCCACCAATGACGAGCGCGACGGCGACGATGATCGGCGTCTGGATAGCGGCGCGCACGGCGCTGTACGCCATCACGCCGATGACCATCGCCGGGGCAAAACCAGCCAATATGTTGCGCGTAAAGGCCACCGGGCCGGGGCTCAACCGGAACAATCCAGTCGCAACGCCCCAGAAGCGCCGCCAATAGATGACGATGACCGCAAGGATTGCGCCCAATTGAATGGCGATCTTGAAGGCCACGGAGGACTCGCCAGTGAAGCCCAGCAATTCGCTCGCCAATATGAGGTGACCCGTGGAGGAGACCGGCAGGAACTCGGTCAGCCCTTCAAGAATGCCGAGCAGAATGGCGGTCAGAGCGGCATTATCCAAGGCAGATCATCCTAGCATTGAGCAGGGCAGGAGGCGTTTTAAGCTCGTGGTTGTGGCTCAGGCCCGCACGGCAGAGCCAAAGCGGCCCTTGTTGCGATAATGCTCAAGCCATGCTGGCGCGACTGCGGCCAGCGGCATCGGCTTGATGCCGAAGCTCTCGAGGCCAGCTGCGCCCGGTGCCACGACATTGTCGCTCAGCAACATTTCGAACTGATCGCGCGTGATCGGTGCGCCGGGCGCCCAGCTGGTAAGGCTTGCCATCGCGCGCGCCACACCATCGGGCACGGCCACGAAATTTGGCGAGCGGCCGATCTGCGATGCGATCCACTCATTGACGGCGCGCATGGTCAGAATGTCTGGTCCGCCAAGCTCGAAGCTTTTGCCGCCAAATTCATCCGGGTTCGTCGCGGCGAGCGCAATCGCCTCGGCCACATCAGCCACATGCACTGGCTGGAAGCGCGTATCGCCGCGAATGACGGGGACAATGCCAAATGGCATGGCGGAAGCGAATGAGATCAATTGCGCGAAGCGGTTGGTAAAGCCATCGTCGCGCCCGAACATGATGGAGGGCCGCAGGATGGTTGCGCTTGGGAATGCGCTGCGCACGGCTGCTTCGCCTTCCGCCTTGGTGCGGCCATAGGCAGACTTGCTCGCCACATCCGCGCCGATGGCGGAGACCTGCACCAGTGCGCTCAAGCCTGCATCCGTTGCGGCCTTTGCCACATTGCCAGCGCCAATCACATGCGCTGTGTGCATATCGCCCTTGAGCAGGCCAACAAGGTTCACGGCGGCGCAAGCGCCTTCAAGCGCCGCGCGCACTTGCTTGCTGTCGGCAATGTCGACGGACACGAACTGCGTCTGGCCCATGCTGCCCAGCGAGCGGATCATCGAAGCACGGCGTAGCACCCGTTGCGCGATCCTGACGCGATAGCCGCGCGAGAGCAGCTCCTGCGCAACCTGGCGACCGACAAAGCCGCCTCCGCCAAACAACACAATCGGCTTGTCCGTTGCGATCATCGCTTCTTCCCGTCCATCTAAACTATGTCTGCGTCGTGGCGGCGTTACACTTGCAACAGGCTAGCATGCAAGACAACCGGGCCTTGGTCATCTGGGCCGATCTGGATTGTAAGGCGGGAATGATGGGGCAGTGGGCGCGAGACAAGCGTAATCCCTCGTTATTTTTCGAAATTTCTACGAAAATTCTTTCGCCAGTGCGGGCGTTGGAACGGCATGCTTGTAAGCCAGCGGGCGTGTGAGTTCTACCAACCCATGAAAGGCTGGTGTTGAGGACAGTAGGACTTGAGCGATTGGCTAGGTCATAGCGGATGTTAGCCGAGGTTGCCGCCATGGGCAGATGGACGCCCGAGTGATGTAATTGATAAATCAGCATATTATGACAGATTTTTTGCGCATGCCTTGATCCAGCTTTGCAGCGCCACGGACACACGGTCACGGAAGAGTATGATAAGTCGCTAAGAACACGCGAAGCAGGCTGTCACGTCATGAACGGAGCTGAAGCGATCCGGCGCGTGAATAGTCGCAACTGGACGCGCAATAATCGCCGGTTTGCCTTGCTCTGCAACATCGAAAAATGGCGGAATTCCGCGCTGCAGCGACGATTTTCTATTGTGAGGGTGCTATACAATACCTATTTGGCCCTCAAGCGCAATTGAGAACGCTCGACAGGATGAGGAAGGTCTTGGACCCGTCATCACCCTGACGCCAAAAGCGATCAAAGACCGAACAAGACTATATCTTAGGAGTGATTTTATGAAGATCGTCGCAGCCGCGTTCGTCGCGGCCAGCCTGCTCGCCGCCCCATCCGTTGGGTTCGCCAAGGCCCGCGAAAATGTCGAACTGCGCGTGTCGACTGCAGGCGTTGATTTCTCGGATGCCAGCAGCGTTGCGAAGTTCCGTTCGGCTGTCGCCAAGCAGATCGAAGCTGCCTGCAATCCTGGTGATCGCATCAATGCTGATATGATGCCCGACTTTGCTTGCCGCAACTCGATGGCGCAGGTGAGCGAGACGCGCATTGCGCAGCTGACCAACAATAATTCCATGAGGGCTACGGTAGAATAACCACAGCCGGACGACGGCGTCCCCCTTGGCGCCGAGAGTTCCCACCTGAAGGCGTGTCGCTTTATTGAGCGGCGCGCCTTCTGTGTGTTTGCTTTTGTCAGCTGGTCATTCGGCGGGTTGCGGTGGGGTCGCCTTGCCGCCGCGCGCTTCAGCCAGCGCGCGCAGCCGCCGCGTGATCGTCTGCGGCGATTGCGTGCCCTGAGCGAGGCGGCGATAGAGGATCGGCACCACGAAGAGCGTGATGGCGGTTGCGATCGTAACGCCGAATACGATCACCCAACCAATCGATGACCGCGCGGCGGCACCAGCCCCATGACTGATGGCGAGCGGCACAGC